>CALCCH010000052.1 GCA_937899855.1 uncultured Saprospirales bacterium
CCCTCCCCCCCTCCCCCCCCCCCCGCGCCCCCCCCCCCCCCCCCCCCCCCCCCCTCCCTCCCCCCCCTGCCCCGCCTCCCCCCCCCCCTCGGGCCCCGGCGGCCTGCCCAACAACCGGGGAGTTTTTGGCCTGTCCCTAGCTTCGTATAACAATTTTCCCAATTGGAACCACGCGGTACTGGTTTACCGCTTCAACGACTACGAAGACTGGCGTTTTTACCAGCCGGACAAGGAAAATAAATTCCTGGTACAGGAGGCGGGCAAGCTGGAGTTTTGGATCAACGATCGTATTTTGGAGGACAATGAGGGGGTGTACGAGGTGGAGGTGATTGTCAAACGTTAGCAGGCTGTTTACTGGCAGCTACCAAGTCCTAATTGAAATCATTAAATAAACAAATCCATGCCCTTTCGCACCCTCTTCCTCTCCAGCCTGTTGTTTTGGACGCTGGCCTGTCAATCGCAAAACGAAGCCGTCCAGTCCGCAGCGCTGCGGGCCCCCGACGTGCTGATCGTCGGCCACCGGGGCTACGCGGGGGCCTACCCCGAAAACAGCCTGCCCGGCATCGAGCGGGCCCTCGCCCTGGGGCTCGACCGGATCGAAATCGACGTCCACCAAACCCGGGATGGCCAGGTCGTACTGATGCACGACGCCACCCTCCAGCGCACCACCAACGGCCGGGGCAAGGTCGCCGACTACAACTGGTCCGACTTACAGCGCTACCAACTTGATTTTCCCGACTCCCTCCGCACCACCGATCGCTACATCCCCAGCCTCGACGAAGTCTTGACCCGCTTTCAAGACCAGTCCGCCACCCTGCTCATCGAAGTCAAAAAAGGGGGCGCGCACTATCCCTAAATCGAGGAAAACATCCTCCAACTGCTGGCCCAACACCAACTGACCCAAGGCGTGATCCTCCAATCCTTCGACGATGCCGTCCTCCGGCGCTTCCATGAGCTCGATTCCAGCCTCGTCCTACACAAACTGCTGCTGAGTTCCTGGGGCTACGATTTTACCGAGCTGGATTTTGTCGCCGAATTTTCCATCAACTACTACTTCGCCACCGCCGCGCTCATCGAAGACCTGGCCAAGCGCCAGCAAAAATTGAACGTCTGGACCGTCAATACCGAGGCACAAATGAAAAAAGCCATCGCGCTGGGCGTCAATGGCATCATCACCGACCAGCCCGAGCGCCTGCGGGCCCTACTGGCGCGCTGAGTTTCCCCCCGCTGCGCTTGCCATCTCCCCGGAACTTCCTTAAATTCCGCTCATGACCGCGGCCAATTCCCCAGCGCTCGGAGTGCCCCATTTGTTTTTTCACGCCGATTATGACATCTCATTCTACGGCCTGGAAAAGCTACATCCCTTCGATTCCAAAAAATACGGTAAGGTCTGGCGGGCCCTCCGCGGCGCGGCCCTCCACCACGGGTCAGTCGACCGACCCGTTACCGAGGCGGAGCTGCTGCTGGTACACACCGAGGCCTACCTCGAAGAACTGCGCGCGCTTCCCTACCTGGCCCGGGCCCTGGAGCTGCCCTTCCTGCGCTCCCTGCCCCGCCGCCTGCTCGGCGTGGCCACCATCGATCGGATCGAAGCGGCGGTACTGCAGCCCATGCGCTTGGCCGTACGCGGCACCTACCTGGCGGCCCAGCGCAGCCTACAGACCGAAGGCTGGGCCATCAACCTGGGCGGCGGCTACCACCACGCGAATCGACACCGGGGCCACGGCTTTTGTCTGTACGCCGACGTCGCGATTGCCATCGAAAAACTGCGGCGGGATGGGGCCTTGGGCTCGGCGGATCGGGTCCTGCTCATCGACCTGGATGCGCACCAGGGCGACGGGCTGCAACACGTCTACCGCGACGATCCGCGCATCGTATTTCTGGATTTTTTCAACGCGCAGATTTTTCCCCGTGATTCCATCGCTCGGGAGCGCATCGACTACGCGGTGCCCCTGCCGATGGCCTGTAAGGGCGCCCCCTATTTGGCTCAGTTGGACGAATGTTTGGAGCTGGTCTTGCGGGAGCCCTCCATCGCTCTGGTATTTTACATCGCGGGTACGGACGTCTTTCGGGAGGATCCACTGGGGGGGCTGGGGCTGAGTCGGGCGGACATTATCGAGCGGGATGCGCGGACGGTTCGGGCGGTACGGCGGCGGGGGCTGCCGCTGGTTTACCTGCTCGGGGGTGGGTATACGTACGAAAGTTCGGGGATTATTGCGGCGAGTCTACGACGCTTGCTGCGTTCTGAGGGGGATTAGGGGCTAATATGTCAACCACTTGGGAGGACCGCTTGTTGCTAAGAAAAAAGAAAAACCATTGATTCGATGAGATTTGAATACACCGATCAAAAATTGGGGTCGATTTTTGGGCTGACCGATCACCTACAAGTCGACGAAAAAGCCTTTTCCCTGCAAAAGGGAATCATCAAACTACTGTGGAACCGCACTCCCCATCCGGTCCGGGTATACGTCGACGACCTGGAAATTGTCCTGCATCCCCAACAGGTCCTGTCTACCACCTTTTTTCAATACGTCCGTTACGAAAGCGATAGCCCCCCGCTGACGGCCTTCCTGTTTAACCGCGAAATTTACTGTATCGTCGCTCACGACGAGGAGGTATCCTGTAACGAGCTCCTAT
>CALCCH010000053.1 GCA_937899855.1 uncultured Saprospirales bacterium
AGACGGTGGGCACGCCGCCGCCGAGGAAGCGGAGGCCTCCGCCGCCGCCGCTGATGGCGCCGCGGTGGTCGTGGACGACGAGATCGGAGTCCTCGATGGTCAGGAAACTGCCGGCGCCGGTCTCGAAGCTGCCGGGGCTGGTGCCGCCGCGGGGTTGGGGGGGGGCGGGGGCCTGGCCGGGACTCCGCAGGACAAAGAAGCCTCGGTCACGGAGGTCGGCTCCGGTGGCATTCGATTGCATCGGTAGGGCTTAAACAAACTGAAAAACAATGGGAAGTGGCGATGGAGTGGGAACGGAAGCCCCTCTCGGTTGCGGTGGTATGCTTACTCTAGGGGGCGTCGGATTGTATTGAGGTATTCTTTGGTGTACTTGGTACCGTAGTGCCGCATCCACTTCACGAGGGTTTCTTCGCCCAGTGCCTCGTAGATCAGGGTGTAGTATTCGGTAAGGATGGGCCGCACCTTGGCACTGGCTTTTTCGCGTTCCTCTTCGAATTCCCGAATGGCTCGCCGCTTGGCGTCCCGGGGCATGATGTAATGATGGATATAGAATCCAAAATAATGGTGGCAAAAATCGTGGTAGTCGCGGGTGAAGAGCAAAAAGGTATGCCACATCTCATCGATGATGTAAAGGGGCTCGTGGGTAAAAATTTCGTGGTCCCCCATGTAGGTACCGGAGAGGTATAGGAATTTTTTAGTCTCCTCAAAGATATCGCGAGCCTCCTCCAGGGGGACGTCGTAATTATCGTAAAAGCGATAGACCACCTCGTCGTTTTGGTAGGCTAGAACCTCTTCAAGGGGAGAGAATTTTCTCTCGATTTGTTGTACCATAATGATTATATTTGTCTACACGAATTAAGTTTTTTGGCGGAAGAGTACCAAGCCCAGTGCGGGGCTACGGTACTCTTCCTGCGTTTAGCGATCAGTGTTTAGAACTGAGTCTTACAGCAGGTAGTGGAAAGGGTATTCTCTACCAACTCTTGAATTAAGTTTTTCATGATTAGAAAATTTTGGTGAAAAAATAATGGATAAACCTTCCAGCAGCAGTCCCTCAATATTGAGATAAAAGGGAATCTACTTCGATAATGAAGGAACAGTGCTAAACCGGAAAGTTTTGTGTTATGGATCTAATATATCGAATTTCTACCATTAATGCTAACAACAGCCATCCACAATAATTACTTTTTAAAAAAATTGTAAAAATCCAGACATTTACTACAAATAATTCGTTAAAATAAACTCGACGCCATAGTATCAACGGTATACTAACTCGATTACCAAATAAAAACACCTCCAAATAATCGCAAAACGGTAGCTTCTGGCGGTTTTCCTCATTTCCCAAACCCTAAGCGCGATCTGTATTTTCAGTGTTATGATGGCCGCGTATATCCTCCCCGAACAAAATAAAACCGAGTTTTCTCCATTTTAGGAAAAAACTCGGGCGCGCAAGAAATGTAGTAGTCTGCCCAGTGCGGGCTCCTTTGCTCTAGAAAAGGGAACGCATATCGATCCCTTCCAGGACCACGGCCTCCACCTGCTCGATCGGAATCCGGCGCTGGGCCAAACTGTCGCGCTCGCGGATGGTGACGGTGTCGTCCTCCAGGGTTTCAAAGTCAACGGTGACGCAGAAGGGGGTACCAATCGCATCCTGACGGCGGTAGCGACGACCAATGGCGTCCTTCTCGTCGTACTGGCAATTGAAGGAAAACTTGATGCGATTGAAGATTTCCCGGGCCTTGGTAGTCAGCGCCTCCTTGTTCTTGAGCAGGGGCAGCACCGCACACTTGACCGGAGCCAGCACCGGGTGCAATTTGAGTACCATCCGGTTGGCATCCTTACCCTCCGCATCGGGGACGACCTCCTCCCGTAGCGCCTGACTCAGGGCGGCGAGGAACATCCGATCGCAACCGATCGAGGTTTCTACGACGTAGGGGACGTAGCTCTCGTTGATTTCGGGATCGAAATACTGTAGCTTCCGACCGGAAAGTTCTTGGTGGCTACTGAGGTCGAAATCGGTCCGGGAATGGATGCCTTCCAACTCCTTAAAACCGAAGGGGAACTCGAATTGAATGTCGACGGCCGCGTCGGCGTAGTGGGCCAGGTTGTCGTGATCGTGGAAGCGCAACTTGTCTTCGGGAGTACCGATGGCGCGGTGCCACTGCATCCGGGCCGCTTTCCACTTTTCGTACCATTCCTTTTGCGTACCGGGGCGTACAAAAAACTGCATTTCCATTTGCTCGAACTCCCGCATCCGGAAGATGAATTGACGAGCGACGATCTCGTTGCGGAAGGCCTTACCGATTTGGGCAATACCAAAGGGAAGCTTTTGCCGCGAAGATTTCTGTACGTTGAGGAAATTGACGAAAATGCCCTGGGCGGTCTCGGGTCGGAGGTAGAGCTTGCCCTCCTCACCGGCCACCGCCCCCAGCTGGGTGGAAAACATCAGGTTGAACTGCCGGACCTCCGTCCAATTGCGCGAACCACTGACGGGACAGGCAATTTCCAATTCCTCAATTAAGGCCTTCATATCGTCCAAGTCGCTGTTGGTCATGGCCGTGGCGAGGCGCTTGGCGATCGTGGCGTGTTTTTCCAAATAGCCCTTGACGCGGGGGTTGGTCTGGCGGTACATGGCGGCATCAAAGGAATCGCCAAAGCGCTTGGCGGCCTTGGCCAGCTCCTTGTTGACCTTTTGCTCAATCTTGTCGAGGTACTCCTCCACCAGGACGTCGGCGCGGTAGCGCTTCTTAGAATCTTTGTTGTCGATCATCGGATCATTGAAAGCATCGACGTGACCGGAAGCTTTCCAGGTACGGGGGTGCATAAAGATGGCGGCGTCGATACCGACGATATTTTCGTGGTGGTACACCATTGATTTCCACCAGTATTCCTTGATGTTGTTTTTGAGCTCCACGCCGTAAGGGCCGTAGTCGTAAGTAGCGGCCAAGCCATCGTAGATTTCGCTGGATTGGAAGATGAAACCGTACTCCTTGCAGTGAGCGACTAATTTTTTAAACTGGTCTTCTTGATTCGCCATGGTGGGGGGTGTTTTTTAATGATAATTTATCAGTACGTGACTTGGAGTCAAAAAGTTCAGCGTCACGGGGGGTTAAAACTCGCTGGTGAAATAGAATTGTACCTCCGGGAAATTTTCCTGAGCCATTTGCAGGGCCCAGGCGGATTCGGCGAGAAAAACCACCTTGCCATCCTTATCGATGGCCATGTCGCGCTGGCGCCGCTTGCGAAAAGCGCGGAACACCTCGGCGTCCTCGCAGTAGACCCAACAGGCTTTGTGGAGGTTGATGGGCTCGTAGGTACACTTGGCGCCGTACTCGTGTTCGAGGCGGTACTGGATGACGTCAAATTGAAGCGCCCCCACGGTACCGATGATCTTGCGGCCATTTTGCTCGCGGACAAACAACTGCGCCACGCCCTCGTCCATCAATTGGGTCAGGCCCTTGTTGAGTTGCTTGGCCTTGAGGGGGTCGGCGTTGTTGACGTAGCGAAATTGCTCGGGCGAAAAACTGGGAATGCCCTTGAAGTGGAGTTGCTCCCCACCGGTGAGGGTATCGCCGATCTTAAAATTGCCCGAATCGTAAAGCCCGACGATGTCGCCGGGGTAAGCTTCCTCGACGACCTCCTTGCGCGCCGCCATAAAGGAAGTCGGGTTGGCAAACTTCATCTTGCGGTTTTGACGGATGTGGAGGTAGTTGGTGTTGCGTTCGAACTTACCGGAGCAGATGCGCAAAAAGGCAATCCGATCGCGGTGTCGGGGGTCGATATTGGCGTGGATTTTAAAGACGAAGCCGGTAAACTGGTCTTCGCCGGGTTCGACGAGGCGCTCCTCGGTTTGGCGGGCCAGGGGGGAAGGTGCGATGCGGACGAAGCAATCGAGCAACTCCTTGACCCCAAAATTGTTGATGGCACTGCCAAAAAAGACCGGGGAGATGTTGCCCTCCAAATAGGCTTCTTGATCAAAACCGGGATAGACCTCCTCGATCATCAGCGCCTCCTCCCGCAATTCTTCCGCCGCCTTCTCCCCCACTTGGCGATCCAGCTCGGGATCTTCCAGATCGTCGATGCGAACGTATTCTTCCTCCTCGGTCAATTTGCTGTGCGGCCGAAAAAGTCGGAGGTTTTGCTCGTACAGATTGTATACCCCCTGAAAACGCTGTCCCATCCCGATGGGCCAGCTCATGGGCTGTACCGTTAGGCCAAGCTTCTGTTCGATCTCGTCGAGTAGGTCAAAACCATCCTTTCCCTCGCGGTCGAGCTTGTTGATGAACACGATGATGGGCGTCTTGCGCATCCGACAAACCCGCACCAGCTTTTCGGTTTGGGTTTCCACCCCCTTGGCCACGTCGATGACCACGATTACGCTATCGACCGCGGTGAGGGTGCGGAAGGTATCTTCGGCAAAATCCTGGAGACCGAGGGAATCCAGGATGTAGATCATGCGGCCGCCGTATTCAAAGGCCATCACCGAAGTGGCCACCGAGATGCCCCGTTGGCGTTCGATTTCCATAAAGTCGGAGGTGGCCCCGCGTTTGATCTTATTCGATTTTACGGCCCCCGCCACCTGGATGGCCCCACCGAACAACAGCAGCTTCTCAGTCAGGGTAGTCTTACCCGCATCCGGGTGAGAAACGATGCCGAAGGTGCGTCTTTTTTCGATTTCTACAGTCTTGCTCATGATCGCAGTCGGATTTGTACGGGGCCCTGGGCCACCGCTAAACGGCGGCAAAGGTAAGGATTTTTAGCCGAAGATAGTCGAACGAAAGCCCGGAGATAATGTTACCTTTGGGTCCCTGTATTTACTGTTCTAAATTACTATGATCGAACTAGCGGGTATTATCATTTTGGGAATAACGGCGCAGTGGTTGGCTTGGCGAACGAAGGTACCAGCCATTTTACCCCTCATTCTGATCGGCCTGCTGGTGGGGCCCCTCTCCACCCTGTTCAGCCACGACGCCTGCAAGCTC
>CALCCH010000054.1 GCA_937899855.1 uncultured Saprospirales bacterium
ACATCGCCGAGGGCACCCCCCTGCTCTTTGCGTTCGGGGGCTACGGCGCGCTAGACAAGGAGTGACACCGACGGCTCGGCGCGTTTTTCCGGACCTGTCGGGAACCGAGCCTGTTCGGGCGCTTGTCCTTCGGCGCCGCCTGTTGTGGCAACCAGCTTCTATTATGAGTTCTGCGCTAGACCCGACGCGTCACTTCGCACGGACCAGCTTGCATGCCCGACACTCTGTTGCCCGAACGCCCTGTTGCCCCCGCTATGAATGCGGCGGCGGCCGGTCTTGCCGGACAGTTCCGCCGGGCGCGCCTGTCGGCGGAGGCCGTCGCACTGAGCGTCGCTGCGGTCGATGCAGCGCTGTTGAGCCTGCTCGGCTGGTTCGGGGCCTACGCGCTTTGCCCGCCCGAAAGCTTTGCGCCCTGGTTCGCCGCCGGGGGCGCGACGGCCGCGGCGGCGGTGGCCGTGGCGCTCGTCGCCTATGGCGGCGGCTACCGGCTGCGCCAGTTGACATCGCTGCGCGCACAGCCCTGGCGTCTTGTCGTCTGTGCGCTGCCGCCCCTCGCGGCGGGGCTGGTCGTGATCCGGCCAGCGGACGTGCCCCTGGAAGATGCGCTGGCACTCTGCGCGGCGCTTCTTGCCCTGCCTCTGGCGCTGCGCTGGCTGGGGTTCGTGCCAGCGATCCGCTGGGCCGTCGAGGCCGGTCTGACCGAACGGCGCGCGGTGCTCGTGGGCGGCGGCGATCCTGCGCATGACCTGATCACAGGGTTGCGAGCCAACCCGGCGAATACGGTGCGGATCTGCGCCATTTTCGACGACCGTAGTGACGCTCGCTCGCCCGAACTGGTGCTTGATGTGCCCAAGATCGGCCGGTTCGACGACTTGCTGGGATTCGCCCGCAGCGCCGAGATCGATATGGTGGTCATCGCGCTGCCGCTGGAAGCGACCGACCGGATCGCAATTCTGCTCGACAAGTTCGAAGTACTGCCGCTGCCGGTTCACCTTGCGCAGTTCAGCAAGGACTACAGGTTCGACGATACGGTTCCGGCCCCCGGCCAGGCACGGCTGAGCTTGCTGGAAGCGGGCAGCTGTGGGCTGCGGCGCCGGATGCTCAAACGGCTGTTCGACGTTACCATCGCCAGTCTGGCGGGGACCAACTTCTTTGCGCGGGTCTCCGCTTACTACGCCAGTAAGTTCTGATTGGTTGGCTTTACCCAAGCCGCCATGCTCGACCTGCGGCAGTACGGCATCAAGACCTCAACCGTTATGCCGGGCTCCGTGGCTACTTATTTCAACAACCACGTCCCCAACGATGCCGATGCCTGGAAAATCCAACCGGAAGATTTGGGACAGCTATGCGTCGATCTTCTCAAGATGCCCGCTCGAACCCTACCCAGCAAGGTAGAAGTTCGCCCCTCCATGCCACCGACGCGCTAGGGATTACCAAACCTTTTCCAAGCGCCCTTCCTCGACCCACTGGCTCCAGTTGCGGTCGTAGGTATGGATCTTTAGCGTGGGCTGACCCGCCTCATCCTCCAGGGGAAGATCGCGATTGGCCCATTCAAAAAGGCTACCGTAGAGATTGTAGACCTGGGTATACCCCGCCTCCTGCAGGCGTTCCCCGATCTTCTCACTACGGTAGCCCACCGAACAGTACAGTACGATCGGCTGGTCCTTGGGAATGTCCTTGATGTTTTTGAGCTTAAAGGTCTCGTAGCCTACGTGCCGCGCACCGGGGATGTGGCTCACCGCGTATTCGCGCTCGGGGCGCGCGTCCAAGATCAGCATCTCCTCCTGGCGATCGTTCAATTCCGCTACGCCCATCACCGGCACGGAAAAGTTCAGTAACTGCGATAGCCGCTGATCAAATTTATCGTTTTCAATGCCGGGGCGCACCGCCGGAGCCTGTGCGCAAGCCAGTTGGAAGCTGAACACCAAGAGGCTGAAAAAGGTACTTAATCTCATTGGATAAGGTTTTTTAAATTAGGTGGTATCTTATCAATGCTTTTGGAGGAAGGTAGTCCAGGCTTTTGTAAGACACCACCTACAATTGCAGCGGTCCTTCCCCAACTCGGTCGGCAATCCAGGCTTTGTGTTCACAAAACGGACTGAGCTGGTCTTTGATAAACGTCTGGACCTCAGAATGGATCGCATCGGGATACAGTAAGTGCAGATTGGGACCAGCATCCAAACTGAAGTAGAGTGGGTGTCCCGTTTCGTGACGGTACGCGCGCACCATGCGAATGAGGGCCAAAGAATTGGGTTCCATCAGCACATAAGAGGGATTCGAGCACATCATCAGGGCGTGTAGCGTCATGGCTTCGTTTTCGGTAATTCGGCCAAACACCTCGAGGTCTCCCTGCCGAAGGGCTCCCAGAAGTTGGAGCATCCGCTGGCGGGCTTGTTCGTAGCGGGGTTCCGCGTAGGGATTGCCTTCCATCAGACCGTGCCCCGCCCGACTGGAAACGCTTTTTTCTCCCTTGCTTACGATGAGGATATCGTCGTGAAAAGTTTTGAATACCTCGTGGAGGTCACGCTCGTAAGGAACGGCAAATAAGTTGGACGAACCGGGAACTTCCGAGCTTTCTCCCCAAACCGCCATGGTGGAATAGATGGATCGACTCGCCGATCCCGAGCCCAAGCGAGCTACGAAGGAAGCCTTTTGCCGGTAGGCCTGGTCGTCCCGTAGGGTCCCAAAAAAGCGATCTTCTAACGAGCACAAACAAAGCGACAGGGCGCTCATACTCGAAGCGGAAGAGGCGATCCCCGCGGAGTGGGGGAAGGAGTTGAAGGAACGAATGGTGAGGTCCAGCTGGCGGAGAAAGGGAAAGATGTCGACGATGCTTTCCAGGAATTGTAGCACTTTTACCCGAAAGTCTTCGCGGGGCTCGTCGCCGAAGAAAAATTCCAGGGCAATGCCTTCGTCCGCGCCCCTTTTGGGACGGTACTCCACATGCGTTTCGGTGTAGGCATTATCGAGGGTAAAGCTAATCGAGGGATTGCGGGGCAGTTGGCGACCGTACTTGCCCCAGTATTTGATGAGGGCTAGATTGGAGGGGCTTCGCCAGCTTATTTTACCCGGTTCGAGGGTGGAAGTATCAACGATGAGGCGGGGGTTCTTGTAGTCGGTCATAGTGCGATTTTGTACGGCAAATTTATCAAAAAAATAAGACCTGAGCCGCCAATGTGAGCGACCCAGGTCTTAAACGTCCGGCGGGGCATCCGGTTCAGGTGGCGTCTTATCAATGCTTTTGGAGGAAGATGGTCCAGATTTTGGTGCTCCCCGAGCCTCCTTTCGAGCGGAATAGCCTCAGCTATTGTGGGAGAAATAGGTAGGAGTGAGCGCCCCCTTTGGGGCGGACACCGTCCGAAGCGAGGGAACCGCTTAGCGGATGGGATGCCAGGTCCTAAAGATGGATCAGATTCACCGATGGGTATTGGTAAGACACCACCTAATCTTCAATCTTGAGATCGAGCGTTGCTGGATCGAGGTCGTAGGAGATATCGAAATCTTGGAGGACCAAATCCAGAATTTCATCATCCCCAACGATGTAACCTTCCTTGAGGTCATAGCCGTTGAGTTTTCCCAGTTGGTGCCAGTAAGTGGCCGTAAATCCGCCCCGCAAGTCCCGGAGCATATCGTAGAAGACCATATCCAACTCCTTTTCAATCATCTTCACCAAAATCTTACCCTGGGTCTTGGTCAGGTTCTTGAGCTTGTCCTTGAATTCTTTCTTGTATTCTTTTTGCAGCCGCTTGATGTGGCGTTTCTTTTTCCCGCGCTTCATATTTTTGGTAACGTAATCCGTTTCGCGGAAAATGCGGATGGCTTCCACCGCGTAGGGATACACCTTGGCCGCGTACCGCCGGTACTTGAGGTACAAACGGTATTCCGCCCGGCTTTTGAAAGCCCGCGGCGAAGACACCGACACGTCCTCCAAATCGGCGATAATGATGGTATCGCTGTCCGTGATGAGCGCCGTCACCACCTCTCCATCGAGAAAAATGCGCTCCTTTCGCTCGTTGGTCTGCGCCCCGAGCGTTCCCAATAGGGTCACGCACAAGGCTGTTGCCAGTAGGTATTTCATTTGATTCACCATTTGCTTATTAACTTTTTGTCCGTCTCATAAATTACATCAATCCACTCAAAAAAGGGGTTATATTTTTGTTAAGGCCCCACTTTTCTTCATTTTTAAGACGAAACCACCCCGCCTGTCGTCACCCCTCGATCTATTAACGTTTAGTTAATGCCCAATGATGAATACCCACTCCCTTTTTTCTAACGCTCCGGATCGGCATATTTTTTTCGAAACTTGCGACTGAGGGCCTTCTGTTTGTTGTCCAAGTCGATTTCCCGACCGTCAATAAAAGCCTGCTCCACCTTACAAGTCCGCATATCGAGCGCGTCACCCGCCGAAATAAACAAGGTCGCCGCCTTGCCGACCTCCAAGCTTCCCGTCCGATCGTCGATGCCCATGATCCGGGCCGTATTCCCACTCAGAGCCGCAATGGCTGCCTCCTTGTCGAGACCGTAGGCCACCGCCTGTCCCGCCTGAAAACTGAGGTTGCGCTGTTCCCAGGCGCCACCCATGCTAAAGCAAAAGTCTACTCCCGCTTCGTGCAAAAGCCGGGCCGTCTTGAAAGGCTGATCGATGTCGTTGTCCTCCCGCCCCGGCAAGCTCTGTACCTTGCGCAAAATAACGGGAATGCTCTTCTCCTTCAGTACATCCGCCATCCGCCAAGCATCCCGACCACCAACGATCACCGGTGTGATCTCCAGGCGGTCGCACAGGTCGATGACGTTAGTCATTTCCTTGAGACCATCGGCGTGGACGTACAATTTGCGGTCCCCTTCCAGTACCCCACGCATCGCCTCAAATTTGAGGTTGGGCATGGATGGCTCCGACCGCAGGTAAGCCTGGGCCTCCAGGAGGAAACTTTCAATTTCCCGCCGGTGCTGGTCGTAGTCCTTATTTTTGGAAATGGTACCGGGGTTGGCCCACCACCCCGAGCGGCCAAAATAACGCGGCCAGTTGAGGTGTACGCCATCATCGGCTTTGACCACCGCGTCTTCCCAATTCCAAGCGTCGAGTTGCACCACCGACGACTGCCCGCTAAACCACCCCCCCTGGGGGGTCACTTGGATGAGCAAAATGCCATTGGAGCGCACCGTGGGGCTCACGCGGGAGTCCGTATTGTAGGCCACCAAAGCCCGTACGTTGGGATTGATGTTACCAACCTCCCGAAAATCCCGGGTTGCCCGAACGGCATCGATCTCGGTGATTCCCAAGTTGGTCGACGGGGCGATAAACCCCGGATAAAGGTGCTTGCCCGTCGCATCGATGATGCGGAAGTTTTTTCCCGGGGCGGGTTGATTGCTCCGGCTGTCACCCACCGTGGTGATCTTGCCGTTCTCGAAAGTAATGATGCTGTTTTCACTGCGTTGGCCATTACCCAGGTGGGCCGTAGCTCCCGTGATCATGATGGCCTGCTTTTGGGGAGGAGCCGGCGTTTGCTGGGCCAGCAGGGCACTGGTCATCACCAGCAATAAGGACAAAAGAGTGTAACGAATCATCTTGGTGTTTTTGTAATCGTCAAAGGGTAAATAATTAGCGCATCTCATCGTCGTAATCGTCGCAGTGATAGTGGTGATGAAACTTGCGTTGGGGCGGACCACTCTTGCCACCGGGGCTTTCGTCGTCAATCATCTTCTGAATCAACCGGGCCCGTTCGCTTTGAATTTCGCTGCGCAGCTCCCGGTCGCGCTCCTGATCGTAGTACAACCTGCCGTCTACCCAGGTTTTTTCCGCGCGGGCGTAAATCGATAGGGGATGGTCGGACCACAGCACGAGATCGGCGTCTTTACCCACCTTGATGCTTCCCACTCGGTCGTCGATGTGTAGCAGTTTGGCGGGGTTGAGGGTGACGAATTTCCAAGCCTCCTCCTCACTCATGTCCGCATACATTACCGCCTTGGCCGCTTCCTGATTCAAACGGCGCGCCATCTCAGCATCATCGGAGTTGAAGGCAACCAACACACCCTGATCGTGCATGATGGGACCATTGTGGGGAATGGCATCGATCACTTCGTACTTGTAGGCCCACCAATCGGAAAAACTCGAGCCCCCAGCGCCGTGTTCGCGCATCTTATCGGCGATCTTGTAGCCCTCCAGAATATGGGTAAAGGTATTGACCCGAAAGCCAAAGCGTTCGGCCACTTTCATCAGCATGTTGATTTCTCCCTGCTGATAGGAATGGCAGGTGATGAAACGCCGACTTTCGACGATCTCCAGCACGGCTTCCAAATCCAGATCGCGCCGGTAGGGAACGCCCGAACGGACCTTTTCGCCGTAGTCGACGGCACGGGTAAAGTAATCGATAAAGGTTTGCTCCACGCCCATCCGCGTTTGGGGAAAACGCAGGACGTAGCCATCGCCCCAGTTGGTTTGCTTGACGTTTTCGCCCAGTGCAAATTTGATAAAGCCATCCGCTCCTTCAAATTTCATGGCCTCCGCCTCCATTCCCCAGCGCATCTTGATCAGAGCCGACTGCCCCCCAATGGGATTGGCCGAGCCGTGAAGCAATTGCGCCGTCGTCACCCCGCCGGCCAATTGCCGGTAGATGTTGATGTCTTCCGCATTGACCACATCCCCAATCCGAACCTCCGCCGAACTGGCCTGGGTCCCCTCGTTCACACCCCGGCTGATCGCGATGTGCGAGTGCTCGTCGATAATTCCACAAGTCAAGTGCTTGCCCGTCGCATCCACTATTCGCGCCTTACCCGCCTTGAGGTCCTGGCCCACTTTGGCAACCTTGCCATTTTTAAACAAGACGTCCGTATCGGTAAGGATGCCCCCGGCTTCGTTGGTCCATACCGTGGCGTTTTGGATCAGTACTTCCTCCGCCCCGGGCGGCTCGGTCCAGCCGTAGGCCATAAAAGGATAGGTCACGGTGCCCTCCACCTTGGGGCCGGGCTTGTTGTCCTTCTTGCCACTCGTATCCGTCGCCGCTCCGGTCCGTTCGGCTTGCCAACTGACCCAGGTGCCATCCGCCAGCAGGCCCTTGCCCGACCACTGGCCGTCCACTGCAGAACCCGACAGCGCAATCTTGCCCGACTGTCCCTTGGGTACAAAGGACAGGGTCAGCAAGCCCTGCGCCATTTTTACCTTGGCCTTGATCGTTGAGGAATCGGGATAGGCCAACTTCACGGTAGGTTTTTCGGGATTTCCGCTTACCCGGAGCACAAAGCTTTGCGTATCGACGCGGAGTTCGTAACTCCCGGTCGTCAGGCGGTCGTTCCAATCCTTGATGGGGTAGGCTTTACCGTTGACCCAGTGCTGGTAGAGGGTTGCTTTTTCGGTAAAAAATAACTTATCGCACACGAAGAAATTGGCGCGTTTGCCCACTCCCAGACTTCCCACTTCCTCTTCCACTCCCAGGAGGCGGGCCGGATTGATCGTCAGGGCCGCCAGGGCCGCATCGGCTGATAAACCGGCCTTGACCGCTTGGCGCAGGTGCGTCAGAAAGTCCTTTTTCTTCTTGTGGCCGTACACGGTCAAGCTAAAGTCGATCCCGGCGGCTGCGAGTCGAGCGGGGTTTTCGGGTGCCAATTCCCAGTGTTTGAGATCGGCCAAGTCCGCTTGCAGGGCATCGTAGGGATCTTCCACTTCAAAGGCTTTGGGAAAATTGAGGGGTAGGATAAAGGCGCTGCCCGTGGCCTGGAGTTCGGAAATCCGTTGGTACTCGTCGCCCTTTCCCTTGAGGATGTAGTTGATGCCAAACTCTTGGCCCAAACGGGCCGCACGCAGGGCTTCTTGTTTGTCATCGACCGCAAAAATTTGGGGCAGGCTTTGCAGATCGTTCCAGGCGGCCAGCGAGAGGTTGCGCTCCTCCGACGATTCGCTCCGGCGGTACCATTCGGCATCCAGGTAGGTTTGGCGCAACAGGGCGATACAGCCCATCAGCGAACTGGGATAACTTTGGGTGGATTTGCCCTTGCGAAAGGAGAGCACGTGTGCGGCCCGACCGCGGATCAAGCTCTCGTGTTCGCGCTCCTCCCCGGTGAGTACTAGGCTGGCCGCGCCGCGGGAGATGCCACTCATCTGGTGGGTCAGCAAGGCTCCAAAACCCAGCTGTCGCCACTCGGCAGCGACTTTTTTATCGACCTTAAAGTGATCCTGAGTGGCCATTTCCGAGCGCAGGGCTTCGTTCCAACTGTAGGCCCCCCGCTTGTTGGACAGGGGCTGGGGTTTGCCCCGGTCTCGGGGCTTGATTGAGGCAGCGGCCGGTACGCCGTATTCTGCGTAGAGGTCGATGAAGGAGGGGTAGACGTGCCGGCCTTCCAGGTCGATGACTACGGCCCCATCCGGTATGGAGATGCCCGTACCCATGGCTTCGATCCGTCCCTCCCGGATGATGAGGGTCGCCTGCAACAATTGTCGACCCGGCTGGGGATGGATGGTAGCGTTGGTAAAAGCGTAGTGCCCTTCGCGTTGGTCATAGACCCCATTGCGGGGAAAGGTTTGCTGAGCCGACAGCATCCCGACGCAACAGAGGACGAAAAAAAGAGTGGTAATTTTTTTCATGAACAGAAATTTTTACAAAGCGGGCTTAGCCCTGAACGTATACGATGTATTTCTCGGTAAAATAGCTTTCGGTAAAGAAATCGCTGAGGGGATAGATTTCGGTGTAGTGGCGGTTGTGCAGGTCTTCGATTTCCTCAATTACCCGACCTCCTTTGAGTGCGATCAGGCCGTTGGGTAGGCCTTGTTGCTGTTTTTTTTTGAGCACGCGCCCGGTCCAGTTGACGAGCTTATCGAGCCGCGCCACGGCCCGGCTGAGGACGAAGTCGAAGTGGTGTTTCAATTCTTCGGCGCGGCTGTGTAGGGCTCGTACGTTTTGCAGCTCCAAGGCTTCGGCGACGGCCTGAACTACCTTGATTTTTTTACCCCGCCCGTCGACGAGCCAAAAATTCGTTTCTGGAAAAAGGATGGCCAGTGGAATCCCGGGGAAACCCCCACCCGTCCCCAAATCTAGCACCTCGGCCCCCGGAGCAAAACGGACGAGCCGAGCGATACTGAGGGAATGCAGTACGTGGTGTTCGTAGAGTTGGTCGATATCCTTGCGGGAAATGACGTTGATGCGTTCGTTCCACTCGCGGTAGAGGGGATCGAGCTGCTCCAACTGCGTCCGTTGGTGCGGGGTGAGTTGTGGAAAATAATCTAATATTCGTTGCATAGCTGGCACTGCCTCCAAATCTGGAAAGAGGATTGGAATAAACCTAGAGGCGAACATACATAAAAAAAGCGGGAATGATTAGAGCAAAATTGCTAATCATTCCCGCTAAACCAATTTGTGCAGTGCGTTCTACTACCCGGGGGTCGGTACTTTGACGGGAGTCTTGGCGCGCGTCGACTTTTTGTTTTTGCGTTGGCTACGCTTGGCGCGACGCGAAGTATTGTCGAGGTAAGCCCGGGCCGAGGGCTGTTGCAGAAGGTTGAAGAGTATTTCCTTGGCGCGGAAAAGTTGGGCCTTGACCGTACCCAGCGGAATGTCCAATTCGCGGGCAATTTCTTCGTAGCTCAACTCTTCGAAAAAGCGCAGTTCGATCATCAGGCGGTACTTTAGACTGAGTTTGCCGAGTACCGTCCGCATCAACTTTACGCGTTGGTCGCGGATGAAGCGCTCCTCCGGATCCAGATTGCCGGAGCGGATATTGCTCGAGTAATCGTGGTCGCTGTGGGGCTCAATCGGGTCGTCGATCGACAGCAAGTGCAAACGCTTTTTGCGGATGTGATCGATACAATTGTTAATGGCGATTTTAAACAGCCAAGTGCTGAACGCATAACGCGGTGCATAACTCGGCAGCTTGCTGAAAGCTTTGCCAAAAGCTTCCAAGGTCAGGTCATCGGCGTCTTCGCGATTGTTGACCATCTTGAACATCATGTGATAAATGGAATTGCGATAGCGTTCCAGTAGTACGGTATAAGCCTTTTGATCGCCGGAGATGGCTTGTTGAACATACTCGTAATCCTCCTTGGCGCGGGGGGAAAGATTCGAAGTCTTCGTTTTTTCTTTTACTTCCATCGTTTTGTGTTTCCAGTCATTAATACCGGTGCAAATAACAGGTAGTAAAAGAGAAAGGCTAGATCCAACAGCGGTATCCACTTCCAAAGTGAAGGGTCGTTGAGTCTCTTGAGTAATAGCCTGCTCGTCCACATAACACTGGTTATTCTCACCACATATAAACTAATTACAAATATTGTGCTAAATTTTACTATGAGCACAAAGCCTCCTAAAAAGTGTACAAAATGACTGAGGGATAAGGCTCCCAAAAGCATCTTGTGCGATGTGGTGTAGTGTTTCCCAGTGGTCAGGTGACGGGTCTTTTGTCGGACGTAAGTCCGCCAAGTCCGTTTGGGTTCCGAATAACAAAAAGTACTTGAGTTGAGAATTAGGGTGGTATTGTGGGCATCGGCTGCGGCCTGCACGAACAAGTCGTCGTCGCCGGAAGCTAAATCGATATGCTCTTGGAATCCACCAACTTCATCAAATAGCCCTTTCCTGTAGATCAGGTTGCGGCCAACCCCCATGTAAGGGCGGCCCGCCAGGGCGAAAGAAAGATACTGAATAGCGGTGTAAAAAGTCTCGTAGCGGATGAAGGCATTGAGCCAGCCCGGATACTTGCGATACGGCCCATAGCCCAGTCCAATCTTTAGCGGTCCTCTTATCTTGCGCTGCATGTGGTACAACCAATCCTCACTGGCCGGGCAACAGTCGGCATCGGTCAACAATAGGTGATCGTAACGGGCAGCGGCAATACCCCGAGCCAGTGCAAATTTTTTTCCAAACCTCCCCGCTGGCTTCTCCCGGAGATGTATGATGCACAATATAGGATTATTTATAAGACTTTCCAATAATATGTCAGTCGTATCATCGTTGGATTGGTCGTTTACGACGATTACTTCGAAGGAGCGGTAGTTTTGATTTAGAATACGGGGCAAATTTTTTTGTAAATTTTTTGCCTCGTTGCGCGCGCAGATGATCACCGATACCGGCACCTGGTCCGCAGCGGACGCGCGCTCCTCCTCGACGGGGTAGTGGGCCAGGGGGCGGAAGACCCTCCACCAAAAATACAGTTGAACCAGCGTTGCCCCCACAAAAGCGAGGATGAACAGATTGAGCCACATGGACGAGAATTAAAAGGTGCTTCCGTGAAGGTAAGTAATTTAGTAGGAAGCCCAACGGAGCATCAGGCCTCCGCTTTGATTTGCGCCAAGTCGGAGAGCAAGTCCCGCTGCGTCGCCACCCAGCGATCAACCGTTTCCGCAGCTTTCCCCCGCCATTCCAGCATCCGCACCGCCCGTCGCCAAGTCCGCCAACGAGCGCGATAACGCCAGGCAAAAATTCCCGTTGGATAGAGCGACAACAAGTACAGTGCCGTCAGCCACCATTGTCCTCCCCAGCGCTGGACCAGATACAATTGGATACCGTAAAACAGGGGATAAAAGATCAGCGCACTCATCAGTTTGACCGTGGATTGGTAGCCGATGTACAGCCGGGGCGGCATCGACCACTGGGCCAAAAATCCGGGAATGGCATTGGCTAGATAGTTGTTGATCCAGCCGTACAGAAAGAGCGGAAGGCCCAGGATCAAGGCCAAAGCGCGGCGGCGATTGCTGGCGCGGAGCACTCCTTGCCCGGCATCGTGTAGGCTGCGATAATCGCTCCCGCGTTCCGTCAGAGCGGTCTCCAGTTGGGTCAGTCGCTCCCGCCAATTTGCATAAGTCTCCTTTTCCCTTCGCAATTGCTGGAGGCGCTTCAGCGTTTCCCGGGTCCGGTGAACGTGAGATTCCCAATCCAGTGGTTCGCTGGCCTGTTGGATGGCCTCCACCTGGCGTAGGGTAGTATCTTCCTCATCGTCCTGGGTATGGATCACCAAATCGCGGAGCCGTTCCGTCAAATCCGCCGTGAGTTGTTGTACGGCCTCAATGGGGTCTTCCCGGTAGCTTTGCTCGTAATCCGCCACCCGCAATACCGCTCCGGAGTTCACCAATACGTCGGAGCGAAAATCGGTTTGCGCCGAATAGGCCAAGCCCACCGGGCGAATCACCAGACCGAGCTGAAAGTCATTTTTATTTTCGGCACTCAGGGCGATGCGGGCCGTTCCGGTTTTGAGTCGTTGTAGGCGCCGTTCGAAATGACTGCCCCCCTCCGGAGCGATGTACAAGCAACCTCCCCCGGTCAGAAAATCATCGCAGCGGGCGAAGCTGTCCTCATTGTCCACCTTTCGCTTGCCCGTCTTGTCGATAGACCGCCCGATGGGAATACAATAGAAGGTGCTAAAAAACCAATTGCTAAACCAATGCTGGAACATGCCCGCGTTGGCCAGAAAGTGGACCATGGTATTCATCCGCGCTGCCGCGTTGAGCGGATCGGTCATGGTGCTGGGATGGTTGGTCACCAGGATGGTCGGCCGGTCCACCCGCAAGCGATCGCGACGGATAAAAACCGTCTTGCGGTAAAAGATGCGGAAGGCCACCAAAATCAGGTTCTTGACGCTGTGGTAAAAGGAGTAGAGAAATAGTTTTTTCATGATGGAGGAGCCCGTGGCCCTAGCTTTTAAAATCCAACAGGTACTGCCGGACCAAATCATCAAAAATCTTTCCTTCCTCAAAGTGAAAATCAACCTTGACCGGGATGGCAAAAATGGGCAATTGCTGCTCGATCAGGTATTCCCGGTGCAATTCGAGCCGCATGGCATCCTTTTCGGTAGTCAGAATCACCTTGTTGGGGGCCTCCATCTCCTCAAAGTTTTTCATCAGCTGGCCGATGTCGTACTTGCTAAAGTAGTGGTGGTCTTCGTATTCGAGCACTTTGACATTGCTGACTTGGGTTTCGAGGTAGCTCACCAGGTAGTCGGTCCGCGCGATGGCGCAAATGAGCAATACTTCCAACTGCTGGGTCAGGTGCAGGCGGTAGCGGGGTTGCCAGAGGTGGTAGGGAGGCAGGTAGTCGTAGTAAGAAAAAAAGACCCGCTGGTTGGGAAAGGGATGGAGCTCGGCGATCATTTTTTGCTTCTGGACCTCATCCAGCACCGGAGGGCATTTCGAAACGACGATGACGTCGGCACGACGGTAACCGGAGCGCCACTCCCGCAGCCGGCCGGAAGGCAGGAGGATGTCGCGGGTGAAGGGGTGTTCGTACTCAGTCAGGAGAATATTGAGGCCGGGGAGGATCGACCGATGCTGGAAGGCATCGTCGAGTAGGATGGTTTGGGTTTGGGGGTAGCGACTCAGGATTTGGGGAATCGCGAAGGTTCGGCTCTCCGAGACGGTGACCAAGACCCCGGGAAACTTGCGGCGAAATTGTAAGGGTTCGTCGCCGACTTGCTCGGCGCTGTGGCGGGGCAGCACCTCGATGTAGCCCCGCGTCTTGCGTTGGTAGCCCCGGCTGAGGGTGGCCAAAAACAGGTAGTCCTTGAGCAGATAGACCAAATACTCGATGTGGGGAGTCTTTCCCGCGCCCCCGATCGACAAGTTTCCCACCGAAATGGTGGGTACATCAAAGGAGACGGCACGGAGTAGCCCTTTTCGGTAGAAGAAATCCCGAAAGCTGATGCCCAGGCCATACAGCAAAGAAAAGGGCAGTAGAAGTATTTTTATCAGTACCTGTTGAACCATATTTATCCAAATCGAAGTCAAAGGTAGGGCTAAACTTTCACCGTTCCAACTCCGCTTGGCCAATCGCGGCGAATGCAGTAGTTTTGGGAGCATGAAAGCAATGATCCTCGCCGCCGGTCGGGGCACGCGCCTGCGCCCCCTCACCAACGACCGTCCCAAAGCCCTAGTTATGGCCGGTGGCGTCCCCCTCTTGGAATTGGCCATCCGGCGACTGATCCACTTCGGCTGCCGCGACATCATCGTCAACGTTCACCACTTTGGCGAGCAGATCATCGAATTTCTCCAAGAAAAAGATTCCTTTGGCATCAATATCCAGATTTCCGACGAAAGGGAGCAATTGCTCGATACGGGGGGGGCACTAAAAAAAGCTGCCGACTTTTTTGCGGACGGCCAGCCCTTTTTACTCTACAACACCGACATCATCACCGACCTCCACCTCGCCGATTTTTACCAGCAGCATTGCCACCTTGGCGCCCTGGCCACTTTGGCCGTCCGTTGGCGACCCACCAGCCGCTACCTCATCTTCGATGCCGCCGGATTGCTCCACGGCTGGGTCAACGTCAACACTGGCTCCCTCAAGATGGCCCGCCCCACTAGCGGCTCCTTACAACTCCTCGCCTTTGGGGGCCTCCACGTGATCGACCCCCGGTTATTTGCCTACCTGTCCGACAAAACCGTCTTTTCCATCATCGATACCTATCTGGAAGCTGCCGCCCACGCGGACATCCGCGCCCAAATCCACGAAACGGGAACCTGGATGGACGTCGGCAAACCCGCCAACCTGGAAGCCGCCCAGCCGCTCGCCGCCCAACTCCTCGCCGAGTGCCGGGGCATTTAAACTTCCCCAACCAGCGATTCGGTGACGTTGATGACGTGATCGTTGACCCGCTTTAAACCACTGAGTACGTTGTTGTAAATCATGGCCGAACGGACGTTGTACTCGGGTGCCCCCAGACGGGAAAGATTGTCCTTCCGAAACTGGTTGCGCAGCTCGTCGATCTGTTTGATAAGGAGCTGGGCCTCCGATTTGGTGACGTCGTCGTAGCTGGGCATTTGGAGATTGCTGACCATTATCCTAAAGGCTTGTTCGGTAAGGTCATTCAGCTGGTTGATGTTGTTGCGCTGGGTGGGGGAGAAGTAATTGCGGTTTTCGATCTTCTGCTCAATGATTTTCGAGAGTTGAAAGTAGACATCCCCAATGCGTTCGAGGTCGTTGCAAACGTTGAGGATGCTCCGCAAGCGCAAACTGGTCTTGGGGGTGATTTCCTGATCTGACAGTCGGGTGATGTATTCGGTGATCTCGATTTCCATGTCGTCCGAGATCTTTTCGTACTTGTGGATTTTTTCCAGGAGTTCTTTTTGTTTTTTGCGGTCCGTCACGTTGATGAGTTCTCGAAAAAAGCCCGACATCCGGCTCACGACTTCACCAAAGTGTCCCGTCTCCTTTTGGAGTTCTACCGTAGCCAATTCGGGGGTGCGAATCCCAGAATTGATAAACTTGAGCCGGAAATGATCCGTTTCGTCGCTGCGGGAGGGTACACTCCAGCTCGCTCCCCTGACCAACCAGGGCACAAAACCGATCAGCACGAGGACATTGGCAAGGTTAAAGAAGGTGTGAAAAGCCGAGAGCGCCAGCGGCATATCGACCGTGCTCGTGTAGGGGTTGGCGATGTCCAGGGCCTGCTGCACCGTTTGGGCGACCCAGGGCAGAAAGTAGGGCATGGCAAAGAGCATCCAGGTGACGCCGATGATGTTGAACAGGGAGTGAATACGGGCCGAGCGCCGGGCACTGACGTTGCCCACCAAGGAGGCGACTTCAGCGGTGAGCGTAGTGCCAATGTTTTCCCCCAGAATCATCGCGGCGGCAATATCAAAAGTCAGCCAACCTTGCGAGCACATGGTTAGGGTGACCGCCATGGCGGCGCTAGAGGATTGCACAACGATGGTCACGACCGCTCCCACCAGAACGAAAAAGAGGCGGGAAAAGAAGCCCCACTCCGTGAAGGGTTGGAGAAACGCCAGGGCATCGGGATTGTCTTCGATACTCGGTACTGCCTCCTGTAAAAAGCTCAACCCGAGGAAGAGGATGGAGAACCCGACGATGAATTCGCCCCAGTATTTGAAGCGGCTGCGGGTCGAAAAAAGCAGGGGAACGCCCAGGGCGAAAAGCGGTACGGAATAAAGGTTTAGCTTTATTTTGAAGCCGAGTACCGACACGAGCCAACCCGTGACCGTCGTTCCGATATTGGCCCCCATCATGACCCCCGCCGATTCGATCAGGGTGAGCAAGCCGGCGTTGACAAAGCTGACCGTCATCACCGTCGTAGCGGAAGAGGACTGGACCAGGGCAGTGGTCAAAAAACCCGTAAAGACCCCCAGATAGCGGTTGCGCGTCATCCCGCGCAAGACGTTGCGCAGCTGCGAACCCGCCGCGCGCTGAACGCCTTCGCTCATCATCTTCATGCCGAAGATGAACAAGGCCAAGGAGCCCAAAATCTGGATGGCGTCGCTTAAACCGAAGGTCATTTGGATAAAATTCTGTATTTCTGATGGGCAATATAAGCTTTTAATACTAATTTGGAGCTCGCAAACGACGACTGGACTATGAGCAAACTTCCAACGGGGACCTTCATCAATGCGGGAACAATCATCGTGGGTAGCCTGATCGGTTTGATGATCAAACAGGTTTTTCCCGAAAGCATCAGCAACATCACGGAACAAGCGGTGGCGCTGGGCATTCTCATCATCGGTATCCAGATGAGCATCAAGGTCCAAGAGGAGCTACTCGTCGTTTTTATCTTTAGCCTGATCCTAGGTGGTATCCTGGGCGAGTTGGTGAGCATCAAGGGCATGGTCGATACCTGTGAGGTGTGGATGCGGGAAAATTTTGGCCTACAACACCCTCGCTTCGCCGATGGCT
>CALCCH010000055.1 GCA_937899855.1 uncultured Saprospirales bacterium
CTCGTCGTTGAACGGATTGGGCATGAGGTCACCTTCCCAGTCACTGGCTACCGAGCGCGTATTGCCTTTTCTCTGAAATCCAGTATCTCCCAGGTCCGTTCCCTCACAATCGAAACAGAGTTCTTCATTGTACACTGGATCCAAAAGGGTCGCGCAATCGGGATTGCTACAATCGGCGCAGGTTTCGATAAAAGTCGAACAGGTAAAAATATCGCCCAGTCCCGTGTAATCGTGGATGGGATACATGCTGTAAATACCTGGAGTACCCTTGTTTTCCCGGAGTAGCTCCATCTGCAGGTCGCTGGTAATGGTCGGATCCTCGTTGCGAATATCTTTACACAGGTAGGTACTAAAGTCCAACGTCACGGCGATATCGGAATGGTAGAGCGGATCGGTCGTGGGTTGGTAACTCGAGTCGTAGCCGAAAGCCTGAAAGGGGCCGACGATCACGGGAACGGAGGTGGCGTTGACGCTGTAGGTCAGGCGCATGTAGATTTCGGGCGTACCCGTGGGCAGCACGTAGCCGCCTCCGAGGGCCGTGGAGGGGGTGAGGTGGGTGGCGTAGACCCGGGCGGTGACGTAGGCCAGGCCGGTGGTTCGGTCAATTTCGATGGGCAGCGAACTCACGGGGCAATTGGGTTCCAAAAAGCCCGTGCCAATCAACAGGTGGCAGGCCTTGATGACTTGTACCGCGGCGGCATCTTCTTCGCACTTCTCGGCCTGGCTGGTGGTGGGTAAAAAGCAAAGGGTGGTTAATAGCAATGCGTAGCACAAACCATAGATTACATTTTTCATGGTTAAACTTGTTTTTAGACATTAGAAATACCCCAAGGGCGATGGTCTCTATCATCGTTGGGAATGGCAAAAGTGAAGGTTGATCAATTCACGTCCCTTAATACCCTGGTAATTTTAAAGGATAGCAACGGGGAGAAAAAAAATAAATTTTACGGATTTTGGACAGTTAGGTGGCAGGGAACGGCTTGCAAAATTCATTTCTCTATTGGAAATTGTATGGAAAATTACATTTTTTTATCTTTCGAGACAATGGATAATTAAAGTAATTCATCAAAAGGGATGCTAACCTTTCTCCTACCGAGGGAATAAACAAGTAAGCTAATGCACGAATGGACGGATGATCAGCTCTTAGAGCTACTGAGATCGGCGCAGCCCGCCGAACGCAATCGGGGCTTGACCGCGCTTTACCAGAACCTCTATGGGGGAGTAGCCCGTTTTGTGCTCAACAATAGTGGCACTGAGGAAGATGCCAAGGATATCTTCCAGGAAGGTTTGATCGTACTCTACGAAAAGGTGAGCGTCCCCGACTTTGTTCAAACCAGCAGCCTAAAGACCTTTCTGCACGCCATCTGTCGCAACCTTTGGCTCAAACGCTTGCGGCGCAGTAGTCGGAGAGAAACCTCCGTCGGTGAAATCCAACTCCTCCCCATTGCCGATTGGGAAGATGCCCACCGGGAAGATCAGCAAGAGGAACAAAAAGAATTGGTCCAACAACTGCTGGGGCAGCTCGGTGAAAGTTGTCGTCGTTTGCTCGTGCGCTTTTATTACGAACGCCGTAGTATGCAGGAAATCGCTAACTTGTTGGGGCTCTCCAATGATCGGGTGGCCAAAAATAAGAAGGCGCGCTGCATGAACAAACTCCGAGAATTACATGGCCAACTACGTAAACCCCAAGGAAAAACCAGCGAATAATTGCCCGATGAAGCAACAGGAAAAAATTGATGCCTACCTAATGGGCCAACTCTCCGAAGCCGAAGACCGCGCCTTCCGCGCCGATCTGCAACGCGACGGAGCCCTGGCCAAAGAGGTCGAAGTACGGCGAAACATGCTGCTCGCCATTCGGCAAGTCGGCCGCCAAGAACTGCGACAAACCCTCGAAGGCATCCACCGCGACCTCCAACCCCAAGCCGACCCCCGCGGACCCGCCAAAACACCCCACCGCCGAAAAAAACCAAGGCACGGGGGACACACCGCGGCGGCCCACAAAAGACACCGACAGAACCAAACCAAAAAAACAAACCAACCAAACAAGA
>CALCCH010000056.1 GCA_937899855.1 uncultured Saprospirales bacterium
AACGGGGCGAATGTCCGGAGCGGATCGGCTACGTCCTGGACTTTTTAGTGCAGCGCCCCCTTGCTCCCCCGGGCATGCACTGGCAGTGGGTCGAGGATCCAACGGCGGGGAGCAGCCGCTTACTGTATTACGGCAAGCAGCCGCAAGTAGGTTTGCGGGGTCACGTGATACCCGCCCAGCGCCTGCTCTTTCGCGAACAACTACCGGACTGCTCCACCCTGCGCGCCGGCCGCTACCGGTGGCGGCAACAAGTCTTGTACTCGGTAGAAAAAAATCCAGCGGCCGAAGCCCCTTTTTTTACCGCGGGACATTTTGGCTTTGACCTCTTCGAAACCATTTTTTTCCACCTCAGTCGTCTGGAAGAATACCAGTGTACCCCGGAGCAGCACGACCAATGGGACCTGCTGCGGGCGGAGTTCCATTTTTTGGTCCGGGAGGGTTTGGAACGGCTTCCGGTGGTGGATCAGTTGGTCCGGGCTTTTTACGAGGCCCTGGGGTACGCACTTTCGCCACGGCCCACGACTTACGAATTGAGCCACGACATTGACATCATCCAAAAATTTCGGAGTCCGGGCAAGGTGCTGCGCTCCATGGGCAGCGCGGTGTACCGCGGTCGGGGACTGGGGGCCGTGGGGCGGATTGCCCGGCGCTACTGGGGCTGCTGGCGGCGGGGTGATCGCGACCCCTTCGATACCTTCGACTGGCTGCTGAGTGGGGCTCCGGTACGCAAGCGCCTGTACCTCATGACGGGGGGCATCACCCCTTACGATCGACATTACGACGTTGAGGAGGACCTGATGCGGCGGGGGATGTCTCTGGCTCTGG
Source organism: uncultured Saprospirales bacterium (assembly GCA_937899855.1). Classification (GTDB taxonomy): domain Bacteria; phylum Bacteroidota; class Bacteroidia; order Chitinophagales; family Saprospiraceae; genus CALLVY01. The sequence goes on from CALCCH010000056.1 coordinate 826, forward strand.
AGCGGGGCTACGAGTTGGGACTTCACCCTAGTTATGCGGCGTACCGGCGCTTGGATTTGCTACGGGCGGAGAAGGAAAGGCTGGAGCGGGTGGGGGGGCAGCCCGTTGGCTGGAGCCGTCAACACTTTTTGCATTTTGCCTTTCCCGAAACGGCCGACCTCTTGGAAGGGGTTGGGGTGACTCACGATTCGACCTGGGGTTATCAAGACCGGATTGGCTTTCGCTGCGGGACGGGCTTTGCCTATCGCCCTTACCATTTCTTGGAAAAGCGGGCTTACCGTTTTTGGGAAGTTCCCATGATCGTCATGGACAGCGCACTACTCAAGGCAACGGACTACCAACCCGATCGTTTTCACGAGCAATTTTGGGAGCTGATTCAATCCTTGCCCCACGATACCCACCTCACCTTCAATTTTCACAACAGTACCTTCGACGATACCTGGTGGCCCGATCAATGGTTGCGAAAAATCTATCTGGACATTCCGACTTATTTTCAAAAAGAAATCCGGCCGGACATCATTAAATGAGGCACTTTGTGTACCTTGTCCGACGTAGTATCCCGATTCACAGCAATTGATACATGAATTTTTTCATTATTAGTGAACTGTATCCTCCCCTCACCCCCTGGCTTTACGAAGACCGAGTTCCCAAGGGCATGACCGCGGTGTACAACCTATTCCAGCACCTGGGACACAGCCAAGAACACAAAAAAAACAGCATCATCGTCAATCGGGAACAAAATCGTACCCTCCACTTTCCCAATGGCTCGCGGATCGAACTGATTCGTTTTCGATTTCCGTTTTACTACGCCTGGAAGCTGCTGGTGTTTTTCTACCTATTCTTGGTCGGTGCTCGGGTACTGCGTCGAGAAAAATTCGATGTGGTGTATGGCCTGAGTACTTTTTCTACCGTAGCCAGTATTTTGGGTAAGCGTTTTGGCGTTTTCTCCGTCAGCCGAATCTACGGCACCATCCTCACCGACCCCGTCAAAAAGCGGCAGTACTTCAAGCTCTACACCCGCTACCTCTTCGACATCCTGGCCATCCGTTACGCAAGCGACCTGCTGCTCTGTACCCAGGATGGCACCCAGTTCGATCGGGTCGTCCACTTCTTTGACTCCCGCAAGCGGGTTGATTTTTTGTACAACGGGATGGAGCGACAACTCAAGCGACGGCTGCTGCAAATCCCACTCGTGGAGCGGCTGCCCGACGATGCGGAATTGCGGATTTGTTACATCGCCCGGCTGTTTCCCTACAAGCGCCAATGGTTGGGCATTGCCCTGGTGGAGGAGCTGGTCCGACGACACGGGCTTCGGGTTCGCCTCAATATTTTGGGCACCGGACCGGAGGAGGCGGGGCTGCGGAAAATTGTGGCGGACAAAGGTCTGACGGATTGTGTATATTTTATTCCCGAAATGCCCCAGGATCAGCTGCCCGACTTCGTAGCTCGGCACCACCTCAGTTTGTTCTTCTACATCGGTGGCAGTCTGGGGAATACGATGTGGGAAAACGCGCTGGCCGGCCGACTGATTTGCACGATCGATAACGGGGGGACGGCCGAGGTATTTGAGGATCAAGTCAACGCCTTGATCGCGGCGGACGAGGCGGATTTTCCCGTGGTAATGGCGCAGAAAATTGCGGCCTGGGTGGGCAAAGACGTCAGTGCCATCACGGGGGCCGGTCGGGATTTGGTCGATGGCATCATCCTCGACTGGGAAAAACGCTTTGCCCGGGAACTGGCCCTCATCGAAGCACGCAAAACCCAACAACGAAAATTACACCTTCATGTTTAGTCGCATTTTATCAAGGAGCAAATTCCTATTGGTCATCGCCTGTATTGGTATCTTGGTACTCGCCATCGCCCTACTCGCCATCGGCGCTTACAAGGTTTACCACGCCATGGCGGAACTGTTCACCAACGGCGTCCCCAAAGAAAGTAAAGCATTTTTGCTCAATTTTATCGAAATTATAGATCTGTTTCTCCTCTCCACAGTATTCTACGTCACGAGTCTGGGCTTGTACGAATTGTTCATCGACGAGGAAGTGCCCGTACCTTCCTGGTTACACATCAAAAACATAGACGACCTCAAGAGCAAGCTGATCAGCATTGTGGTGGTCACACTGGGGGTCTTGTTTTTGGGGCGGGTCATTTCCTGGGACGGGCAGAGTGATTTGATGGGCTACGGTTTGGGGGTAGGAGCGGTCATTTTTGCACTGGCTTTTTTTGTGAGTCAGAAAAAGAAAATCTAAAGAACCATTCGATATGTCAAGACAACTCGTTCCCCTCAATGGCCTGGCCTTCACCGCAATGGCCCTCGTCAATTTCCTGGCGGTCCAGCTCCCCTTCTTCGGCCGTCGCCCCGGTGACGTCTCCGATCAGTACGCCAATTCCTTTACCCCGGCGGACATTACGTTTAGCATTTGGAGTGTCATTTATATCCTGCTCTTCTTCTTTATCGGTCGTCAAATTAGCGTTTGGCGCACCGCCGACAAGCCGCTACCTCCGGAGGTAGCACGGATCGGTGGGTTGTTTGTGGCTACTTGTCTTTGCAATATCGCCTGGTTGGTGGCCTGGCAAAGTCTGCACCTCGTTTTGGCCTTTGGCATCATCTTTTGCCTCTGGATCCTACTGATCGTCATCTACTACCGCTTGGTGCCCTTTGCGCAGCATCACTGGACGGCGACCTACTCCTTTAGCATCTACCTGGCCTGGGTATCGGTGGCGGCCCTGGCCAATCTCAACGTCATCATTCTGGATGCGGGCTTCAATCGCTTTGGCCTCAGCCCCGAGGCCTGGACGGCGGCTCTCGTCATCATGGGTACTCTGGGGGGCTTGCTCGTGCTTTGGCTCAACCGCGATCCGGTCTTCGTACTGGTCGTCATTTGGTCCTTTGCGGGCATCTACCTCAAAAACAGTCCCGCCGGGGCCGACTTGGCCCTCATCACGCGTACGGCGATCATTGGGATGGTCATTTTAGCACTCAGCTCGGGCCTGGTGGTAGCCACCCGGCTACTGGCCCGGCGGGCTTCCTAGAAATTTTGACTGGATCGAAAATTAGTGTAATTTATCCGCACAAGCTGGTAAAGGAATGGATAATACAGATTCGACCTGCGACAAAAGCGCCTTCCGACAATTGTACGAAAACTTTTCGGATCGCCTTCGCAACTTCGTTTATTACAAGACCGGACGTGCGGAAATCGCCGAGGATACCGTACAAGAGTCCTTTCTGCGCCTATGGAAAAACTGTGCCTCCGTTCCCTATCCCAAGGCCCAGCAATTTCTCTACACCGTTGCCCAAAACCTGCTCCGCGATCGCTTCAAACACGAGAAAGTCGTCCTCAAATTTCGCCACCAACACCGCGAGGAGGCCAGTGCCGAAAGTCCCCAGTACCTATTAGAGGAAAAGGAATTTAAACAGAAATTGGAGCGGGCCATCAATGCCCTGCCGGAGGGGCAGCGCCTGGTCTTTTTGATGAATCGAATCGACAAGCGCAAGTACCGCGAAATCGCCGAAGAACTCGGGATCAGCCAGAAAGCAGTGGAGAAGCGCATGCACCAAGCTTTGGTAACTTTGCGCAAGGAGCTGGGAAAAATTTAGCGCCGGGTCGTAGGGAAAAACTACTTTCAATCGTTTGGTAGTAGGAGGGCACCTCCAAAGGGACGATCAAGAAGACATTATAGTATGGAAAACAATTACAACGAGGATACTTTTTTGGCGCGCTGGCTGAGTGGGGACTTGAGCGAAGCGGAACGGCAGACCTTTGAGGCTTCCGAAGAATACCGCGCGTACCAAAAAATTGCGGAGGCCAGTGCCGAGCTGCGCAGTCCCGAGTGGCAAAAAGCGGCGGGTTGGGAGGCGCTGGAACAACAGATGAATCCCAAGCCCAAGCCCCAAGTACGCCGTCGACAACTCTGGCCCTACGCCGTGGCCGCCGCCACGGTGCTCCTACTGATCGCCTTCTGGTTTTGGGGCAGTGCCTCCCAGCTCACCCGAGTTGGGGCCGAGCTGGCGGAGCAAAAACAGGTCGCCCTCCCCGACGGTTCGCAGGTCTGGCTCAACGCCGGATCGGAAATCGCTTACGATGCCACCGCTTTTGCTAGCAGCCGACAGCTGAACCTCCGGGGAGAGGCTTATTTTGAGGTGGCGCGCGGGTCTCAGTTTACGGTCCGGAGCGCCGGTGGAGCAGTTCGGGTATTGGGTACGCGTTTTGTCGTATACGATCGCGAGGAAAAAATCGAGGTGCGTTGTTATGCTGGGAAGGTGGGCCTGCGTTTGGCTGCCGCGGCCGAAGAGGCGGTATTGCTACCGGGCGACCGATTTTGGTCGGAAGGGGGGCGGGCCATCCAGCGGGCCAAGCTAGATCCGGAGGCAGCGGGGCCGGCCTGGCGGGCGGGGGAATCGCGTTTTGACTTGGTGGCCCTCGTCGAGGTGATTCGGGAGCTGGAACGGCAGTACCGCATCGAGGTCCAGTATCCGCCCGAACTGGCCGAAATCAACGACTACCGCGGGGGCTTCCCCCACGACGATTTGGAGACAGCCCTCAAATTGGTGTTTTCCGCAGTGGGTTATCAGTACCGCATTGACCAGAATCGGATCGAAGTGTATCGGTGATGACCGTCCGGCACCGAAGCGTGCCGGGACGGAGGGCCAATAAAGGAGAACGAGCGGAAATTTTGCTCAAGCTACTAAATACGTTGCTGTGAATAAGGTACGAGTATTGGTGTGGACCATCGCTACTGCTTTGGGATTGTTTGTGGGAATCGCCCCCACAAGCATTTACGGCCAATTGTACATCTCGGGCAATTTTCAGGACCTCCCCCTCGAAACCGTCATCGAAACGCTCGAACGCGAATACGACCTCGTCTTTGTTTACACCCAACAGCTGGTTGCGGAGGAGCGGGTCACCGCCCGTTTTGAACAAACCGAAATCGAGCGGGCCCTGGGGCGGATACTCGCTGGTACGCCGCTGTATTTTGACCGTACCCAGGAGCGTTACTTTATCCTCCGACCCCGCCGGGAGGAAGAGCTGGAGCCCCCCCGAGAACTCTGTGGCCGGGCCGTGGGTAGGGACGGCCTTCCCCTCGCTTTTGCCAATGTGTATTTGCCCCGATTGGCTTTGGGTACCAGTGCCGATGAGGAGGGGCGCTTCCGCTGGTCCGTCCGGGCTCTCCCCGAAGACCGTATCGAAATCAGCTACGTCGGCTACGATACGCAAAGCCGCTCCGTGAGTCAGTTGGCCGATTGCCCGGATATTCCCCTGGGATTTGCTTCTTTTTCGATGCCCGAGGTAGTGGTCCAGGAGTACGTAACCAAGGGCATCCGCCAGACGGGGGAGCCCGGCCAGGTGCTCCTCCGCCCCCGGGAGATGAACGTAGTCCCGGGACTGACCGAGGCGGATTTGTTGCAGATGGTCGAATTGCTCCCGGGCATCCAGAGCATCGATGAGTCGGCTACGGGGCTGCACATCCGCGGGGGCACACCGGATCAAAACCTGATCCTGTGGGATGGCATTCCGGTGTACAATGGGGGTCATTTTTTTGGAATGATTTCCGCGTTTAACCCCTACATCGTCGAGGAGGTCGCCGTGTACCGAAGCGACTTTGGTGCGGAGTACGGCGGGCGCTTGGCGGGCGTCATCGACATCAGCAGTCGGGAGAAAATCCCCGAGAAGATAACGGCTGATCTGGGCCTCAATTTTACCCACGCCGATGCCGCCGTCACCATTCCCCTGGCCAAGCGCCGGTCGGCCCTGACGCTTTCGGCCCGCCGTGCCTACACCGACCTTATCCAAAGTCCGACCTATAACAAATTGTCCGAACGCGTTTTCCAGCGGGGAAAAATCAACAATGCCAAAGTCCTGATCGACGAGGGCTTTCCCATCAACGATGAGCTGCGTTTTGTGTTCAACGACCTCAACCTGAAATGGTCCTGGCAACTCAATCCGCGGGACCGGATCGCCCTGAGCAGCTTTGGCATTTTTGACCGACTGTTTTTTGAGGCGGAAGAAGTACAGGATTACTTTCTCTCCGAGGATCAACTCGAATTTAGCTTTGTGGGCATCAGCGGACGTTGGGATCGAAAGTGGCGACAGGGATTGCACTCCCGCCTCACGGTGGATTATACAGGCCTGGAAAATGCCTACCTGACCCGCAACAGCACGGCGCTTAATGCCGATTGGGATTTCGACTTTTCTCAAAACAATACCATCCGGGATTTTTCCCTCCAGTGGCAGCAGCAGTGGACCGCCAGTGAGGCTTTGGACCTCAAATGGGGCTACGAATACCGCGACCAGCGCGTGGAGCGCAGCTGGCAATACCTCATGGATTTGGAGGAGGCGGATACGGATGAAAATATCGCCCAAACGGTTCACCTGACCCTACAACCTCACCTTGGAGACCGGCACCGCTGGCACTTGGGCTTGCGTTGGAATTTTCTAAACGGCCCCGGTCGGAGCTACTGGGAACCCCGATTTTCTTGGCAGTACCGGAGCCCCGGAGCTTGGCGGCTCAAAGCGGCTGTGGGTCAACACTACCAGTTTTTGAGCCAGGTGGTGGCCCTCAATGACCTGGAGCTCAACCAACAATTGTGGGTGATGGCCGATGGCGAAAGCGATATCCCCGTAGCGCGGGGGCGGCACCTTTCCTTGGGTACTTTCTGGGATTGGAACAATTGGCAACTGGAGGTGGAAGGCTATCACAAACGCTTGCTGGGATTGACTTCTTTTTCTCCCGTCTTCTTGGACAACTTCCGCGAGGAATTTTACGCCGAGGGCAGTGGCCGCGTGTGGGGAGTCGATGTGCTGCTCAAAAGACGATGGGCCAAATACCAGACCTGGCTGTCCTACACCTACAGCCGCGTCTGGTACACCTTCGACATTTACAATAACGATGATGCCTTTCCCGCCCCCCACGATCGCCCCCACTATTTGACCACCATCCACCAGCTGGAGCTCGACCGCTGGAACCTCTCGCTGAGCTGGAAACTGGCCTCGGGCAGGGCCTACACCCAAGCCGAAGACATTCAGGAGCGGGAGGAAGAACTCTTTCCCCTTTACAACTTCGATCGCACCAACGCGGAGCGCCTGCCCCTGTACCACCGGCTCGACCTCTCCTTTCTCTACCGCTTTCCACTGGCCAAGGGTCGGACCCAAGCCACCCTGGGCCTATCGGTACTCAACGTTTACAATCGCGAGAACCTACTCGGACGGCAGTACTTCGTGGATTATGATGACGAAGCGGAGGCCCATTTTTTAGAGACCCGCGACCGCCCCATGCTGGGGATTACACCCAATTTGGTGGTCCGTCTCCGTTGGAAATAAGCCTCGGCGAGCAGCTCCAGAATATCCCCGCAAAAATTCTTTTGAAAAAACCTTCCTCCCCGGTAGGGAAAAAAGGGGGACGCTCGTCTTACTACAAAACGCCTAATAAATTCAACTTTCGATGATGAAAAAGGTCTTACCCATTTTTGTGGGCTGTTTGCTGGTCCATTTTGCATACTCCCAAACGCACTACGATTTTATCGGTGCTGGACACTTGGCCGGTATCAGCGTCACGACGAGTGATGAGGCCAGTCCCGAACGGGCTGGTCTAAAAACCATTGACGGATTTCCGGTGGAGGATGCCGTTTTACTGAGCGACGCCTCACGCTTCCTCGCCCAGGCGACCCTGGGTTACGATTACGAGACCATCCAGATGGCGGCGGCCATGGGCTACGAGGCTTGGATGGACGAACAGTTTACCCTGCCCCGTACCGGTGGGGTGGGCGTCCTGGAGGAAATGATGGAGGCACTCACCGAAGAGGAGGTGTTTGGTTCCTTTCTCACGCGCCCCGGTTGGTGGGAATTGGTGCTCAAACAACCCGATGCCCTCAACCAAAGGGTGATTCACGCCTTCAGCCAATTGTTCGTGATCTCTTACCTGGGCAACGATATTTTTGAGGACAATGGCAATTTGATCGCCACCTATCACGAGCTACTTGGCCAGCATTCCTTTGGCAATTACCGAGAATTATTACTGGGCATCAGCCGGCACCTGGGGATGGGGCTTTACCTGAGTCACCTCAACAATCCCAAGTCCGACCCAGCCAATAATATCCACCCCGATGAAAATTACGCCCGGGAAATCATGCAGTTGTTTTCGATTGGTTTGTACGAGCTCAACAACGATGGAACGCGCAAGCTGGATGCTCAGGGTCAATTTATCCCCACCTACAACAATGACGACATCCGGGAATTTGCCAAGGTCTTTACGGGCTTGGGAGACGGACAACCCGGTGGCCAGTGGGGGAGTACCGAAGATATTTTTCAGGGGGGATCGCTTTACCCCATGGCCATGTACGAAGAATGGCACGAGCCCGGCCCCAAGTATTTGCTCAATGGTCAGGTCGTTCCGGCGGGTCAGACGGGGCTCCAGGACGTCGAGGCCGCCATTGACAACCTGCACCAACATCCCAATGTCGGCCCCTTCATCGGCAAGGCCCTGATCCAGTTTTTGGTGAGCTCCAACCCCAGCCCGGCCTACGTCAATCGGGTCGCTACGGCTATCAACAGCGGTGGAAGCCAAAGGGGGGATTTTCGGGCCATCCTCAAAGCCATCCTACTCGACGAGGAAGCGCGGGTGTGTCAGCCAACGGCTCAGCCCCAGGGTGGCAAACTGCGCGAACCCATCGTGCGCTACACCAATTTTCTCCGCGCCTTTAACGCACGTCCCGAATTGGGCTTTTACCTGGACGAGATGTACGACTGGGGAAGTTCCACCAATCAAATTCCCTACTTCGCCAACAGCGTTTTTAACTTTTACCAGCCCGAATTTCAGCCCAACGGCCCCATTGCCGATCAGGATTGGGTAGCACCAGTTTTTCAAATCCACAATTCCTCCACCGCCATTGGCTACATCAACCAAGCCAATTTGTGGACGGTCAGCGAAGCCCCCCAGGAGGACGGCATCGTACTGCTCGATTACGAGGACGAGTTGGCCCTGAGTGACCAACCCAGTGCCTTGGTCGACCGACTCAACATCCTGCTGGCTTGTGGTCAACTTTCGCCCGCATCTCGCTCGATCATCGTCGATGCGATCAGTCAGTTGGGCGATCCGAACGAGCGCTTAAACCTGGCCTTGTACCTCATTCAAATTGCTCCCGAATACGCCATCCTGAAGTAGCACTGAGGGGAACTATTTTTTCCATCAACCTAAAAGAAATCTGTATGAGCGATCATCACATGAACCGCCGTAAGTTTTTGGGCACGGCCAGTTGTGCCGCCATCGGTACCACGACCTTTTTCTCCACCTTATTTAACCTGGGCATGGCCAATGCCGCCGCCGCTCGGGCCCTGGAGTCCGAAGCGGATACCGCCAACGACTATAAGGCGCTGGTTTGTATTTTGCTAGCGGGGGGAAACGATTCCTTCAACATGCTGGTCCCCACGGAGAGCAGCGCCTACGCCGATTACGCCACCACGCGCTCCAATCTGGCCCTGGCCCCGAACAGTCTGCTGCCCCTACAGCCGACGGGAAGCAATCAACCCCAGCTCGGTCTTCATCCGGCCATGCCCGAGGTACAGGGCCTCTTCAACAACGGCCGCTTGGCCTTTGTCACCAACGTCGGAACCCTAGTGGAGCCCACCAATAAGACGCAGTTCTTCAACGGCTCGGCCCGACTTCCCCTGGGATTATTTTCGCACGCCGATCAGATTCAGCAGTGGCAGACCTCGGTGCCTCAGAGCCGCTCGGCCTACGGCTGGGGAGGACGGATGGCTGATATTCTGCAAAGCATGAATTCCAATCAGAATATTTCGATGAACATCTCGCTGTCCGGTCGCAATGTCTTTCAATCGGGCAACCAAACGGCGGAATACACCATTCGCCCGAGCGGAACGGGAAGCGTTGGTATCCAGGGCTACGATGGAACCAGCACCTTTGATCAGATTCGGACCACGGCCATCAACAGCTTGATGGAACAGCAGTATACCGACTTGTTTCAAAAGACCTACGCCGACGTCGTGAAAAACGCACAAGAGGCTCACGAACAATTTAGCACGGCCATCGGTGGCACCACGGTCAACACCAGTTTTTCCCCCAGCAATTTGTCTCAGAGTTTGAACATGGTGGCCAAGACCATCGCCGCGCGCGGTTCGCTGGGAGTCAGTCGGCAGACCTTCTTCATCACCTTTGGGGGTTGGGATCATCACGATGAGGTATTGAACAACCAAAATGCCATGCTGGGCGTAGTGAGCAAGGCCCTGGGCGAATTCAACGCGGCCATGGACGAACTGGGGGTGGCGGATCAGGTAACCACCTTTAGCATCTCCGATTTTGCCCGGACCCTCACGTCCAACGGCAACGGTACCGCCCACGCTTGGGGGGGCAACGTCCTGGTGATGGGGGGACAGGTCAATGGTGGCCAAATTTACGGCACCTATCCCACCCTGGCCCTCAACAGTCCCTTGGACGTTGGCAACGGCGTTTTGATTCCAACCCTATCCACGGACGAATACTTTGCCGAACTGGCGCAGTGGTTTGGGGTATCCAATGGCTCGCTGACGGACATCTTCCCCAACGTACTCAATTTTTACAGTCCGAGTCCCATGCCCCCCATTGGCTTTATGCAGGTTTAGTACGGGTCATCACGTAAAAAAAGAACAATGAAATACCTAATTATACTCCACGCTTGTCTCCTCTTTTCGATCCACCAATTGGCCGCCCAATGTAGTGATCCCAATCCCAATATCTGGCAAAACACTTGGCAATCCTGCCAAGCCAGCGCCAGCCCCAATCCACTGCGGGGCGAAGGCCACTGGATCCGGTACGACCTGGGGCGGGTTTACCCCTTATCCAAAACCCACGTCTGGAACAGCAACGAACTGGGCGCTACGGGAGTGGGGTTCAAAAACGTGGTGGTCGACTATTCGGAAGATGGGCAAAGTTGGACCGAGCTGGGGGCCTTTCTCTTTCCCCAGGGTACGGGCCAAGCCCGCTACGGCGGTTTTGAAGGCTTTGACTTTGGGGGGATGGGAGCCCGTTACGTACTGATTACGGCCATCGACAATTGGGGGGACGCCAGCTGCTACGGATTGGCGGAGGTCAAGTTTAATTTGATGCGGCAGCCCATTGCTACTCCCTGCGATGATCCACCGTGTGAGGAGGAGGGTTGTGTTGCCCCCGAGGCGACGGCCGCCCTGATTATCAATGGCTGGGAGGCGCTGCTCGTGTGGCGAGGTACGGAAGAAGCCGAAGGTTATACGGTCCGCTACCGGCCAATCGGCGGCGACTGGATCGAGCTGGAAGCGGAGGAGGAGGAATATTTCCTGGAGGATCTGACCCCCGGTGAAAGCTACGAGTTCCAGGTACGGAGCGACTGCGAAGAAGAGGAGTCGGCGTACAGCGAACCCTTTGAATTTACGATGATTGCGGAGCAAGAAACGTGCGGACTGCCCCTCATCATGAATTTCTTTATCCCCGATGATGAAATACTCTGGGTGACTTGGAACGAGGTGCCCGATGCCGAGTCGTACCGCCTGCGCTACCGTGTGGCTGATTCGGGGGAGGACTGGGTGGTCACCGAAGTAGAGGACGAGATATTTGCCGAGCTCGAAGAGCTGGAGAACAATACGAATTATGAATTTCAGGTAAGCGTACGCTGCCCGGGGGGATGGACGGACTATTCGGAATCCGAATTCTTCTTTATGAGCACGGAGGATGAAACGGTGGCGTCCGATCCCAGCCCGGCGGCGTTTGATTTTACTTTTCAGTTGTATCCCAATCCAGCTCAGGGAGCGGTGAATGTAGTGGCTGACTTGCCCCGGAATGGAGAGGTCCTGTTGCAGTTGCACGATTTGATGGGGCGCCGCTTGTGGCGCGACCGGCAGCAGCTGGCGGCGGGAAGTCAGACCTTAGCATACGATTGGAGTGAGTTGGCGGCGGGCGTGTACTTCGTTAAACTTCGTTATCTCGACAGTGGACAGCAGCTTTCGCAAAAGCTGATCCTGTTCTAGTGTCCTTGCGATTTGGCAACATAAGTAGTTAAACACCAATATTGACGCAGCCCGACGGTTATCCGTTGGGCTGACTTTTTGGTAATCACGGGAAATTAGGAGGCACAAGTTTCGCATTCTCCGATCAATAAAATGATTTCGGTGTCGACCTTACGGTTTTTGAGTTTGGGGATCGGAAGGCTAATCTCTAGACATTCTATCATCCCACATACTTTACACTGAAAGTGGGGGTGGTGGTCGTAGTGGGAATGGTTGGTGCATTGTTTGCATGCGGCGTACCACTTCAGTCCATCGCTTCCGCTGAAGGAATGAATGATGCCTTCCGCTTCCATCCTCGACAGGATTCGATAAACCGTCACCTTATTCATCTCCCCCCTGAAGTGCTCCACCAAATCAACTACACTCACGGCGGTAGACCGGTCTCCAAAATAGCGTTGCATCGCTTTTACCGATTTTGTCACTCTTTGTATCGCCATAATCAATTTTTGTTACTTACCAAAGTTACGATTTCTTCTTGATTCTTTCCACCGTAATATTTCTTATTGCAATTAGGTTGCAATAAGAAATATTTACTATTTTTGCGAGGATTTTAGGATAAAAACCATATGATCTATGCTCGCACAAAATAAACTAGGCTATAAGTCCGATACTTGGGGGGCGCTTTCCAGTACCTTATGTCTGGTCCATTGCGTCATTACGCCCTTCCTATTTATCGTTCAGGCCGGAGCCCACCATTCCTGCGCCGCAAGTCCGGGTTGGTGGAGCGCGAGTGATTATATTTTTCTCGCCATCGCGCTACTGGCGGTTTACCACTCGGCCAAAAATACCCAGTTGAACTGGATGCCCCTGGCGCTCTACGCCAGCTGGTTGTTCCTAGCGCTGTTGATCGTGGGGGAGGGCTTGCACTGGATCCACATCAACCACGCAGTGATCTACCTCCCGGCCATCAGCCTGATCGTACTGCACCTGTACAATCGGGAGCACAGCGACTGCTGAGTAGCCCAAACGGGCAATTTGTGGCGAGGGAAGACGATCTCTCCGCAATTTGTGTTCGGCAATCCGCAATTTGTGTAATCCCGTCCATTATTTTTTATGGATCTTGTTGGCATTAAAATAATCGTAAATACCCAAAGAATGAGTCAAACCATTTTAATTACGGGGGCCAGCAGTGGAATCGGTAAGGCCACGGCCCTGAAATTTCAAGCCGAAGGATGGAACGTCATCGCGACCATGCGGCGGCCGGAAAATGAACAAGAACTTTCCCAATTGGATAAGGTAGTGGTCGAGCGACTGGACGTTCTCGACTTGGCTTCGATCGATCAGGCCGTACAAAAAGGAATCGAGCGTTTTGGAGGCATTGATGCGCTGGTCAACAATGCGGGTTACGGTGCCTACGGTCCACTGGAAGCTTTTCCCCGCGAAAATATCGTCAAGCAGTTCAACACCAACGTCATTGGTTTGCTCGATGTGACCCGAGCACTCCTGCCGCATTTCCGCTCCCGGAAAGCGGGTAGCATCATCAACATCTCTTCGATGGGGGGCAAGGTTACGTTCCCCCTGGGGAGTCTGTACCACGGCACCAAATTTGCGGTCGAGGGCATTTCGGAGGCCCTGCATTACGAGCTGACCGACCTCGGCATCCGGGTAAAAATCGTGGAGCCCGGCGCCATTGCCACCGATTTTGGGGGTCGCTCTTTTGATTTCCAAAACCAAGAAGAACTCACCGAATACCAACCCCTGGTGGGGACGCTACTTAGCAGCATGCAGGATTTGACGGCCAATGCGGCGCCCGCCAGTTTGGTGGCGGATGTCATCTATACCGCCGCGACGGATGCCAGTGAGCGGATGCGCTATCTGGTCGGTACGGATGCGGAGCAAATGGTCACCGCTCGGTCGGGGATGACGGACGAGGCGTTTTTCGGAATGATCAGGACAACTTTGGGACTCTAGGTCCATTCAAAAGATAGCTGTGAGCAAGGGCTGGTGACGATCACTGGCCCTTTTTTGGTGATCGACGGAGCAATAGCCGAACATATTTTTCCAGCTGCGGGGTGCAGACAAACAAAACTCCGGCCGGAGTGAAAATGAATTCCTCCGCCGGAGTTTGATTTGTAACTACTATTGTTTAGACCATTATACTGGCCAAAATTGCGTCTTTACTGGACTACTTGATGTTCAGTACAAATTCCAGGTCGAAATCGCTTTCTCCCACATCAGCACCGGAAGTAGCGGTCTTTTGGCCCGGCTGGTGCTGCAGGCGAGCCGTAAAGGTACCACCGTCGACTGGGGTAGAAGAGGTCGTCCAGGTAGTGGACAGACCCAGAGCGTTTCCATTGCCATCGGCGTCGTTGTAGTTGATGTCATCGGAAGCCGTATCGATGTTTCCGTTTCCGGTGGGATCCGAGAAGGCATCCGCGGTAAAGCTGAAAAAGACTTGGTGCTCATCGTCTTCTTCGGAAATTACCAATCCGATATCTTCACCGGGGGTTTCCAGGTTGTTGAAGATTTCGAAAGTCAGGGTGTAAGTCTTGCTGGTGTCCAGATCGATTTGATCCGAGATTACCAAGTCTTGGACGCCTTCCCCATCGGGATCTTGAGCGCTGGCCTCCACCACGTCGCTTGCATCATTCACATTGGTGAAGATGAGCTTGACGTCGGTGATGACCTCCAATTCGTTTTCTGGCTCGGGTGCTTCGTCGTCTTCAGCACATCCGGTAAGTGTGAGCCCTACCGCGAACAAGAGGTAGAGACTGTACTTAAGATAGTCCATAATTTTCATGTTAAGTAGATTTATTATTAAATGAATAATTAACTGTGAAGAGGATATTTCTTCCTGGCTCATCCGCAAAGTACCGCATCTCATTGAGGTAATTGCGATAGCGTGCGTTGAAAGCATTTTGAATGGACACCCCTACATTGAGCGGCCCAAAGTCAAGTCGCCAAGACAGATCAAGTAGAAAATAACCGTCCGGGGCGTCTCTAAAGTCAAAAATTTCGGATTCCGTTGTGATAACAACCGACCCATCAATCAGTTCATCCGGTCGGACGGTTCTGGGGGCCTGAAATTGTTGGAACGTATAATCGGTATTTAGCGATAGCTGCGACGTGTTGACCTTCCAAAAATTTGGCGTGGTCCAATTCAGCTTGTAGCCCACGGTCATGGGGGGCTGATTGATCAGGGTCTCGTCCCTTTTCAGGTTTCTCGACCATAAATAACTCAGGTCCAAAGTTCCATCGAGGGTACTGGACCACTTCCTTTGCCAGGAGATATCGGCCCCCGCAAAAAGCGCATCCGCCTGATCGAAAATAAACACCGGCATCGGACCTCTGACGGTACCGACTACCGCCAGGGGCCGGTCAAAGATAAAGTCTTCAATATAATTGGCGTAGGCGGTGAAGGTGTAAGTGTTGGGGTTTTTCCGCAGCTGCCATTCGTTGATCCACTTGAAACCCTTCTCCGGAGTCACGTCGCTGGATTCCATGAGCGTTACCCGATCCGTTCTGAGGTTGCCATCTTCGTTGGTGTAATAACGAAGCAGTCCGAAGGAAGTTCGAAACCCGTGCTGCCCAAAACTGTACAACTCCGCCATATTGGGCGTCCGCCAGGCGGTACCAAAATTGGTCCTAAAGGTGGTGTTGTCCGAGACCCGGTGAATGTACCCCAAAGAAGAGGTAAGATTTGCAAAATTAAAGCGGTCCGCGATAAGCTCCTGATTCGTTTTTCGACCACGAACGTCATTGGTCTCGAAGACCAACCGAACCCCTAATTCAACGGTCCCCCGATTGCTCTTGAGGCTTTCGATAACAAAAGCACTGTAGCGAAAGGTGTTATAATTGGGGATGAAAGGCGTCGTCCCCGTACCGGGATTGTTGTCGTTGTTTTGCACAAATGCCTGCAAACCAATCAAACCGTTCAGATTGAGCCACTCTGGGTGTTCCCACTCCAACTGATAGTCACTCGTGATCAGGTCAAGGTCAATGATGGGGAGCTCGGCATTTCTCCGCACATCGTATTCTTCTCTTTGGTTAAGTTGGCTGCTTACCCGCAACGTGAGACTGGCGTCGTCCGCGTACCGCCATTTTGCCTCTGCCTTTCCAAAATGATGCTGGGCAAATTGCCGGGGCGGGTTGATCTCTTAGGAGAAAGGGCGGATAATGACCGGTTCGGGGGAATTGATGGCCTTGACGAAGGCGGTACCACTACTGGCGATCGATGACCTTAGCAGGGCCAAGTTTTGATTCAAGTTGCTGTAGTAGACCTTAAAATCTAAGTTTTCCAAACGATAGCGCAGTCCACCCGAGATGCCTTTTTCTTCCTTACCCGAATTGGTTAGTGAGTAGTCGGGGGTACGTCGATCTCCAATCTTGGTGTAGTTGGCCCCGAGGTGATAACTCCACTTTTGCCAGCCCTGACCGATTTCTGCATTGGCAAAATAGCCATTGCCATTCGTTTGATAACCAGTACCTACTCGCGCGCGAAGTGGCTCGTTGAGGTACAGCGGATCCGCTTCTACCACAATGGCTCCCCCCAAGGCCTCGGGTCCGTAGCGGACACCGGCGGCGCCCTTTACGACCGTCACGCTGTTGGCGGACGAGATATCAATTTCGGGGGCGTGGTCGCTACCCCAATTCTGGAAACCGTGTTTGACCCCATTGTTCAGCGTCAGCACGCGATTGCCGTACAAGCCATGGATGACCGGTAGTTGAACGTTGTTCCCCGCCGAGGCAAAGGTGACGCCATTGACCCCCGAGATGGCCGCGGCCAGCGTTTGGGTGGGGTCGGCCGACAGTTGTACATTATCTACCCGCTGCTGGGCGATGGATATGGTACCTTCGTCCTTGGTCTTGGCCGCCACGATCATTACTGTCTCCAAGGAGCTTACTTCTTTCTTCAGGTAAATGTAGGGGCTTTCCTTGCCTTCGTAAAAATGCTGACAGGTGGTGTCACAATAACCCAGGCAGGAGATGAGGATCGTGTTCGATTCGTCACACAAATCTTCGAGGTAAAATTTCCCATCCAGATCGGTTAGGGTAAAGCGTTGGGTCTCTTTCACAATGACCTGGACGTAAGGTATGGCCTCTTTGGTGTCGGCATCCAGGATTATTCCCTGTAGCTCGTAGGTACACGAATCCGTACGTTGGGCACTTAGCATGGTGCCTACGGTGAAGAAGACCATCAGGGGTATCAGCTGTTTCATTCGAGCGTATTGTCTATCCGGAAAAGCCCAATTGGCGTTTTAACCAATTTGCTAGTTTAAAACAAAACATATTCAAGTTTCTATTCTAGCGATCTGCAAGTATTATGTTGAGCCATGGATAACTCTATTCTCATTTATTGCGCTGCAAATATAACCAACAAACTGGTTATTGTAACTAAGTTGCAATAAATATTGTGCCGTGCCGGCTACTAAAATGATACTGAGTGGGGCCGTATTGGGTGGCTATGCGGGTGGAGGGACCAAGGCCCGCTCCCAATTCAATCCGTAACGGTGACTTCAAACACGATGGATTCGGCTACATTGCGGACACCATCGTTGGCGCCCAGCACAAAAAGGTAGTCGCCGGATTTGAGCGTAGTGGGAATACGATAGGCAAATTCGAATGGATACACTTCCCGAACGCTCCCGTCGAACACGAAGACGGCGTCGGTATTGAAAACGTTTTGGGTGCGCAGGTCCGTGTAGCTGAGAAACAGGACGCCGTTGCCACCATCGCTGAGTGAGCGGTTGTCCGTCACCTGGCCGATAAAATCAAGCGCTTGCCCCCGGACGACGCTAAAAACGTCACCGAGGGAGGTGGTGGCTTCGATTTGTGGGGGCAATTGATCGAGGGGATTTTCGATTTTTAGGGAGTAAATATTGGCCAGCGGTTCGTCATTGCCGGCCGCGTCGAGGACCTGAATTTGGAAATGGTACAGGCCCGCCGTCACATTTTGGGGCACCTCCAGACTTCGCGAAACGGTCTCGTCATTGCCTTCGAGAGATACGATTTCGAGCGTGGTCCAATCCATGGTTTGGCTTTCGACATCCGGGACGACTACGCCCGGTGCGCTGGCCCCGTCGTGACCGTGGCAATCGAAATTATTGTGGATGTCGATTTTGTACTGGGAGAGGGCTTGATCGTCGCTAAAGCGCAGGTCCATCTCAAAAATTTGTCCGCCTTTTAGTAGAAAAACCTCGGCTTCCGTTCCGCCGCAGACCTCCGCGCGCTGGGCCGCAGGCACAATCCGTTGGATGTCCAATACGGCGGCACTGACGTCGATGGCATCGTCGTTGCCGCAGGCGGTCAGGCCGAAGGCCAGCAACAGAAGGCTAAAGAATCTCAATTGGGTCATGCTTGTTGTCGTTTTGGCTAATTTACGAAAAAGGTCTTTTTACCCTTCCATCAAAAAGTTGGTTTGCCATCTAGTCTCCGTTTTTTCCGTCTCGATTTTCTCAAAGCCGCTGCGCAAAAGCTTAATTTTATGGGGTGATGAAACCCTTGGTAATTTTTACTTTCCTGCTGCTGTCGTGCGTTCCCGGTACCGCCCAAATCCAGGGTAGGGTAGTGGACGAAAACCGCGAACCCCTGCCCGGGGCCCACCTGCTGCTGCTTCCCGATAGCCTCCATTGCATCAGTAAGGCGGACGGCAGATTCGAGTTTTGGGGCCTGCCCGATGGCAAGTATCGCATCGAATTCCGCTTTCTGGGCTACCAAAGCCAGCAGCAAAAAATCGAGCTCCACAATGGGACCAGTCCTTTCCTCCGTTTGCAAGTCGTACCCGCGCCCCAGACCTTAGAAACCTTGGTGGTCAGCGAGGAGCATGCCAAACAGGAAGAGACCCTCCAGGCCGATCACCTCGACTTGGACTTTTTCGAAGAAAACGTACGCGGTACTTTTGCCAAGTCGATCGAAAAGCTTCCGGGGATCAGTGCCATCAATGTCGGGGTGGGCATTGCCAAACCCGTCATCCGTGGACTTTCCGCCAATCGCATCATCGTCAACCACCAGGGCATCAAGCAGGAGGGCCAGCAGTGGGGGAGCGATCACGGGCTGGAGATCGACCCCTTCGATGTCGAGCGCGTCGAGATCATCAAGGGGCCGGGCGCTTTGCAGTACGGCTCCGATGGGCTGGGGGGGGTCATCAATATCCAACCCGGAAAATTGCTACCCAAGCACAGCATCGACGGTAGCGTACTGGGGGTATACAAAAGCAACAATGCCCACTGGGGAGGCTCGGCCCGACTGGGCATCAATTGGAATGATGTATTCCTAATCGCCCGCTACAGCCACCAGAATTTTGCCGATTACCGCGTGCCCACCGAAACCTTCACCTACAATTCTTTTACCCTCCCCATCCTCGACGAGCGCCTGAAAAACACGGCTGGTCGAGAAGCCAATTTTACCCTCGCGGGAGGCATCAGCCGCACCTCGAGCATCACGCGCCTCCTCATCATTCGCTAATCGCTAGAAGCTGGTTTGTTATCCGGGGCCGAAGGCAATCCGCGTTCCTACCGACTCGATGACGACGGCAACCCCCGCGACATCGACGTACCGCGTCAATCCGTTCAACACGAACGCGTTTCCCTCAACCAGCCCTTTTTCTTTGGCGCAAACCACCTGCGTATCGATGTGGGCTACCAACGCAATTTGCGGCAGGAATACTCGGTACCGGAGTTCCATAGCATTCCCAGCTCTCGGATCGATCCCAACGACCAACTGGCGCTAGAATTTGAGCTGGAGACCTACAGCGTAGCGGTTCATTATGAACACCGACTGGGCCCCACCACCAAGTCGACCCACGGCTTCAATGCGCAGTGGCAGCGCAATTTACGCGGTGGCTTTGAGTTTTTACTCCCCGACTTTCGAACCTCAAGGGCCGGCGCATTTTCCCTCTGGGAGAAGCAAATGAGCGACCGCTGGTTGATCAACGGTGGGCTGCGACTCGACTACGCAGAAAACCAGACTTCTTTTTACCGCCAATTCGTCTGGGACAGCAACGAAAACATTACCGACTCGCTGGTGGCCCCCCTTACGGACGATGGTTATTTCAACTGGTCCGCCTCGGTTGGGACCAACCTGACTTTACGGGATGGTCAGTGGGTATTGAAGGCCAATCTTGGCAAGAGTTTTCGCGTACCCTATCCCGCCGAAACGGTTTCGAACGGAATTCACCACGGTACTTTTCGCCACGAAATCGGGACGCCCGATTTGAGCTCCGAACAAGGCTACCAACTGGACCTGAGTGCGGACGGTCGCTGGACACGAGTCGAAGCCAGTTTGGCCCTCTATTTCAATTATTTTGACAATTACATTTATCTGGGTCCTACTTTTCCCGCGCGCTTTTCTCCTTTACCGGAGGCTGGGCAAATTTTCCAATACCGCCAGGACGATGCCATCTATACGGGAGTTGAGTTGTACTGGAAGTGGGAGTTGCTTTCTTTTTTATCCTTGAAGCAAGCCGTGGACTTTGTTCAATCGTACAATCCACGGACGCGCTTGGCCTTACCCTTTACCCCCCAACCCGCCATTCGCACCGACTTGCGCTGGGCCTTCGCCCACGGCCATTGGTTGGAAGAGGCACACCTCGAATTGGGGCATCAATATCATTTTGCAGCTACGGGAAACTTGCGGATCGATCGTTCGGAGAATCAAACGCCGGCTTATTCGCTTTGGGAGGTGGGGGTAGGAGCGGATTTTCTATGGCACCGCCAACCGCTAAGGCTGAGTATTCAGGTACAAAATTTGATGGATACTTTTTATCTTGCTCATCTGAGTCGTTACCGCCTCTTAAATATCCCGGAGCAGGGCCGCAATTGGGTGTTAACCCTCAAGTTGCCCTTCTCCGGAAAATTAACAAAAGCATAAATAGTAAAGCAAAGTTTAAGGTAAGCAGAACTCAGCGTCTGCAGTTTCGGCCTGGTCGCAGTCGTGGTTGATACAAGCCACCACTTCGAGGTGGAAGCAAGTACCCGCCGCAAAATCGCACAGGTTAATATCTTGTACAAAGCTAATTTCTTTGTCGTGGTTGTGTTCGTCGTAGTCGATGAGCTTGTTGGAAGTGTCGCCTTCGGGATGTAGCACAATTTCCACCTCGTGGTTCTCTATGGAAGCGTCAAAATCAACGTGGATGTGAACATCCTCGCAGTTGCTGACCACGGCATCATTCGTAGGTTCATCAATGGTAATGGTAATGGAATTTTCCACCGCGGGCTCCGGGACGGGGGCATCGTCTTCGTCTTCCGCACAGGAGTGAAAACTGACCATACAGATGCCCAGTAGAAGCAGAATGAAAGGTTGAAATAATTTCATGGTTAATCAGGTGTTACAGGTTGACATCAATAAGGAATTACGACAGCTGAACTTTGACCAGGAACCTGCCATCAACAATACTGACGGTGGGGATACCTTGGCGGTGTGGAGCGTACGATTGCTTGTTGAAATCGAGGGGATGATCCGTGCTATTTTCACCATCGTAGGAGACATGTGAGAAGCCAAGGTCTGGACTTTGTCACACCCCATCTTACTTAGGATGATTGCCCTGCGACCATCACCATGAATCGCTCCCTTGCCGATCAAGAGTCTGGGCAAAAATGAGTACTTTACATAGGGCACCATTGACCAACTAAGGTCAAAGGGCAATCAACGAAAAATAGCAAAAAGATCTTAGGCCACCGGGGGACCCCGTAGGAAGAGGTGTTGGCGGTCGTTTCCCGAATGCGGGTTGGTATACGTGAAGAAGGCCGTGGCTACCCAAGCAATAGCTGGCACCGATAGGAGTACTTCTTCATCGGGAGTTTCGAAAGGAGTGAAGAGCGTAAGACACAAGAAGCATTGCTCGGCTTGGGATAGTTCGCCGTGCAGGTACCATTCTCCGTCGCTCTCGCCGTGAGGCTGTTCGTGAGGTTCTTCGTGATGACAATGATGATGGTGGTGGTGATCGAGTAGATAGTGCAACTCTTTCAACACAAAGGCATTGAGAAGAACGAGGGCCATGAGACCCGCAGCGAAAGGACGATATGTGGTTTGTATGCTAATGGTGCGTACAGTTCTAGCTCACAATATAGACATTAATCCCCAAAAATACCCTCTTATTATCGGGCGAGCTCTTTTTTTGTCCGTCACCTTAACATTTACAATAGCGGCACTAGGCTTGCACCAATTTCTCGATCGCAACGTAAGCCGATTCGCCCGCCCCGTGAACGGTGGAGGTCTGTCCTACCGGATTCATTGCCTCCCCCGCAAAGTACACCTTCCCATCAATCGGCTCGATCAAGGTGTCGATGGTACTGCGGTAACCTTCCTGGAAGTGGGAGTACGAACCACGGATGTAAGGCTCTTTGCTCCAGTTTTGTACCACCCCTTGTCGGTAGGTCTGGCTGGCTCGCCCCTCATAGATGGCATCCAACTCGGCGAGCAAGCGCTCCAAAACAGCCTCGTCCGACTCCAAGTCGACGTACGCACGAGCGTCTTCACCGATACAAAACAGACCCAAAACGTGGTGGTCCGAATCCTTGCCAAAAGCAGCATCGTAGAGGAGGTTGTTCTGCTCGAATAAACCATCGCGAATCAGAATATCCGGGTAAAAGCGCTCCGAAAACTCCATAAAGACTTTGAGAATGGGGGGGTAATCGATCGTCGCCAAAGCCTCGATCTTATCCGTGGGAAGCGTGGGCTGAAAATTGATCAGGTCTTGCTTTAGGATACTGATCGGAACCGTCACTAGTACCTTATCCGCCTCGTGGAACGTGCCCGTCGCATCTTCCACCACCACCCGTTCTCCCGAGTAATCGATCCCGACGACGGGTCGTTCGTAGCGAATCCGATCGCGAATGTGGGGGACCATGTACTGGTCGAAGAAATCAAACCAGGTGGTGTTTTTAAATTTGTACTCGCTGTAAAATTGGTTGGCAAAGTTGCGACTCCGCAGCTCTCCATCCCGCAGGACCTGAAAGGTTTGCGGGTTGTAGGTGATAATGTCGATGTCGACCGATACCTCCTCGTCGTCGATCAGGTCGACCATGACTTTCGGATCGGTATGGATCCACTCGCCCCCCAAATCGATGGGAAAATCGACAAAACCGCTCAGCTTCTTGATCCGGCCACCGTGGGTGGGGGCCGCTTCCAGGATCTCAAAGTCGATGCCGTAGCGTTTGAGGAGATAGGCGGCCGTCATGCCCGCCGCGCCGGCGCCGATGATGAGTACCTTTCCGCGAAAGTTGACCTCCAGATCGTCGGGCAGGAGGGATCCTTTGTCGCAGGAGGAAAGTAGGGTACTGAAGAAGGAGAGGCCTAGGCCGAGGGTCGCGAAATTTTTCAGAAAGTCTTTGCGTTTCATGAGGATTAATTTTTAGAGGTTGACCAGTGCCACTTCAGCCCAATTTCCACTTGGAGGGAAAGGGTGTTGGCCGCTTCGGCGGACAACCAGGGGGCAAAAGAAAATTTACTGTACCAATTGAGTCGGGGCGAGGAGAAGAATCCCCATTCGTAGCTCAGGCTGGGCAGTACGTAGTGGCGGCGGGTGCGCTCCACGTCCTGCCGCGATCCGTCGCTGAGGTTGAAGCTCCAGTTGACCACCTGCGATTGTTGGAGGTAGCCCAGGCCGAGGGCCCAGGTGGCGTAGCGGCGGCGGTCGAGCTTCTGAATGCGGTAGGCCAGGTCGAGGTGGAATTGGAAATTGCTCCGGTGACCGCCTTGCTGGAAAAAGGCGAGCTGTGGATCTAGGGAGAGGCGGTGCTGGCGCGGGCTGGCGTTTTGGGCTGGCGTTTTTTCCCACTGTCGGAATTCCCACTCGGTCCCGATTTTGACGCCCGGGTTGATGAGGATGTTGCCGTAGTAGGCCAGGGACAGGGGCAGCTGGGAGGCGCGGTACTGCGCCCGGGCCGAAAATCCCAGGAGAATAAAAATACCGAAGAATAAGTAGGCTTTCATGATGACTCGGGTACTTTGGATGATTCGAAAGTGAAGATGATCCAATTTCGATAATAAAAAAAGTTTAACGCTTCGTCGGGGCCCGTGCGCTTACGAACGGGACGATTCAGCCGTTAAGTGGGTAGTGAGGTAGGGGTAGCTCCCACTCAAAGGGGATTTTGGTCCGCTGATGTGAAATATTTTCAATTTTCAGGATTCTTTGCCAACTTGTATCCCCATGGAGTCCTCGCAATTCAAACGCTATCGCTTACTGGCGCAGGTGGCCCTCTGGTCCATCCTCACCCTCATTTTTTTTCTGGAGGCCCTGGACTATTTCGATTTTCTCACTGCCCTGGCTTACACCGGAGTAGCCATCAGCATTCCCATGGCCACTGCTTACTTCCACTATTACCTGCTGCTCCCCTTGATGAATCGCGAACGCTACTGGATTTACGGAACCCTGACCTTGCTACTGCTCTGTCTGTCCGCAGCCGCCTCCTATTTTGTCGTCTACTGCGTTCCCGCTTTCCACCTCTTTTTATCCACCTTCTGGGAGTCTTTCCTCTACGACTTTCTCCTGCATACAGTAATCGTGGCCGTGCTCAGCTTGCGCTATTTTGTGGAAGCTTGGTACCGCAACCTGACCACCGAGAGCCTATTGCACAATGAGAAACTGGCGGCCGAACTCAGTTTCCTAAAGTCGCAAATCAATCCGCATTTCCTCTTCAATACGCTCAATAACATCTACGCCTACGCCCAAACCGGCAATCAAAAGACCGCCCCCATGCTCGAACGCCTCTCCTCCATCCTACGCTTTATGGTGTACGACTGCGCCGCCGACCGCGTGGAGCTGGCCAAGGAGGTAGAAGCCATCGAAGATCTACTGGAAATTCACAAAATGAAGAATTCGGAACAGCAAAACATCCAACTGTCCGTAGAAGGAGTACGGGCTTACCACCTCATCGCGCCCCTGATTCTGGTCAATTTTGTTGAAAATGCCTGCAAACACAGCGACGCCGTGACCAATCCGAACGGCTTTATCCACATCGGAATCCGCGTGGACGAGGCGGATGTCGGACACCTGGCCATTCGCAATTCGGTCAAGCGGCGACCACGTACGCCAGGCGTCGGAGGACTGGGGCTGGAAAACATGCGCAAACGCCTGGACCTACAGTACCAAGGCCATTACGTATGGCGAGAAAACGGAAGCGCCGAACGCTATCACTTGGATCTGGAAATTCCCCTGGAAAGAAAACGATAACTCATGAAATACCGCGTCTTAATCGTCGACGATGAAGAACCCGCCCGGGACCTACTGGCCAGCTACGTCGCCAAAATCGACGAGCTCGAAGTCGTCGCCCTGGCGAGCAATGCCCTGGATGCCAAGCGCCTGATCAACAGTACCCCGGTCGATATCTTGCTGACCGATATCCAGATGGATGACCTCACCGGCATCGACTTGCTCAAGACCCTCAAACAACCACCGGTCACGATTTTTACCACCGCTTATTCCGAGTACGCCCTCGAAAGCTTTGACCTCGACATTGCCGATTATTTGGTCAAGCCGATCTCCTTTCGCCGTTTCTGCCGCGCCATGGATAAAACCATGGAGTTGATCCAATTTCGAAGATTTCAGGACCAGGATAATCCACCTCCAGCCCCCGCCATTCCTACGGCCAGCGACTACTTTTTCGTCAAGACCAATCGCAAGATGGTAAAGGTCGCGTATGGAGAAATCTTGTTCGTCGAAAGCTACGGGGAGTACGTTAAAATTTACACCCAGAACGACGTTATTTTGGCCTTGCAAACCACCAGTTTTATGGAGCAGCTGCTCCCCAGCACCGACTTCATCCGCATTCACCGTTCGCACATCATCAACCTCCAGCGGGTGGTCGAGGTCAATGGCAATGCCGTGCTCGTGGATACGCACCGGCTGACGGTAAGCAAGCGACTCCGCGAGGGTTTTCTAAATCGGTTGAAGGCCAAGGGCATCATCTGATGCGACGGTGGGGGCGCGGATGGTGTCCACGAGGGGGCAGGCCGAAGTCACGGCTGGGCTCGCCCGAAACGCACATGGCGGAGGATGGCCAGTTGTCGGTAACGACGTAAAAATATTCCCGCGGTTGCTCCGGTGTTTTCCCCCACATCCCATTGCATTCATCCAAGGGGCCCCATTCCGCACGGTACTCGTAATCCTGTACGTAGGTACCATCCGGACAGCCATCCGGTGCGGTTCGACCATCGCCCCCACGGATGGCCCACTTCAGCCGGTAGCTCGACCCAGCGGGCACAATTCCTTGCCCATCCGCAGCGTAGATGTACTTGTAATAGATCGGGAAACCATCGCCGGCGTAGCCAATCTTCACCATCCGAGTCCCATCCACCGCCAGTTGTTTCAAATATCCCGTCGGTACCCCGTGATAATGGTACTTCCCGGAGGGTTGGACGTGGGCATTATTACAGTCCTCCCCAAGATCGATGTGCGCCGAGAGGGCGGATTTGTTCCAAACCGCGTTGTGGCGTTGGTGGACTTCCCGCTGGCCAAACC
>CALCCH010000057.1 GCA_937899855.1 uncultured Saprospirales bacterium
GTCCAATTATTAACTTTTTTTGATAAGCTCTAGCGATTATTCGCTAGGGCTAAGCCTATTTCTTTTTTGTCCTCGAAATTATGGATAGGCACTAGGTTGAAGTGAATCCCAATGGCTATATTTGCCAGCGAGTGTGGACCAAAACTGGAAATGATGAACAGTCCCGAAGTGTCTGTCTTTGATTACAAGCCTCTTTTACTAGCCATTGCCGTTGAATTTTTGGGGAATTTCAAGGACGCTGAGGACGCCGTACAAGATACCTATCTGCGTTGGTTTGAACGCGATACTTCCCAAGTGGTAAAGATCAAGCCCTACCTGATCGCAACGCTAAAAACCGTTTGTTTTGACTGGTCAAAACAAACCCAGCGGTTATGGGATTTTCAAAAAGAGATTCTCGAGATGGCCCCCGCCAAGGAAAGCATTCTTCCCGCCCAATGGCTAGAATTTGACATGGACAAAGAATTGTCGCGCGCCTACGAGGCGATGACGCGCAAGCTCAATATTTCCGAAAAATCCGTCTTCTTGCTCCGTGAGGTTTTTAACTTTGACTACCAGGACATTGCCGAGATCGTTGGAAAAAAGACGGAGAACTGCCGGAAAATTCTCGATCGGGCCAAAAAGCGCCTTCAGGAAAATACCGAGCGTTTTAAGGTGGAGGCGGAAAAGAGCCGCCAATCCTTCTTGGCCTTTCAGGAGGCTTGCCGCAACGGTAAGATGAGCGAGCTGGTACAGTCCCTGGCGTACGAGATGGAAGACAAAAAAAATTAAGTACCGACTTTGTCGAACGAGCCCCAATACCAGCACCTCCGTCAAAATACCTTTTTGCTTTTGCTGGCATCGGTAACCCTAGCCTTTTTCGGGCTCATCTGGGATTTCCTGCTCGCTGGATTCTGGGCCGTAGCCCTCGCCATCATCTTCAACAATTGGTTGAAAGCCTTCAACAAGCGCCTTCCCACCAGCCCCAACCTCGCCGCCCTGTTTACGCTCTGCCTCATTCTACTGGTGGTCGTCATTCCCCTGATTTTTGTCGCCCTGGCCCTGGTGGGGCAAAGTCAGGAGATGTACCGCGAGATCCAGGCGGGAGATTACAACATCAACCAAATGACCGATTTGGTATTGGAAAACATTCCTTATTTCGAATCGCTACTCACCAACTTTAACATCAACGTCAATAACTTTCGGGATCAAATCAGCAACTCCGCTGCCGAACTGCTCCAAGTCATCGGCAGTCAGGCCCTTACCTACACGCAAAACTTTCTCAACTTGATGGTGCAGTTCTTTTTGATGCTCTATCTACTGTTCTTTTTCCTCCGGGATGGCAAGACGCTGGTCCAAGCCATCGGAGACGCTTTTCCCCTGGGGGAAGAAGTGGAGATGACACTGATGAATCGCTTTGCCTCGGTGACGCGGGCGACCCTCAAGGGGACCCTGATCGTCGCCATGGTACAGGGAGCCATCGGAGGCGTCCTCTTCTGGGCGGTGGGCATCAAGGGAGCCATTTTGTGGGGCGTTCTGATGACCTTGCTGGCCCTCCTGCCGGTGGGCGGCAGTGCCATCGTGTGGGTACCGGCGGGAATTATCTTGCTCTTGGAAGGACAGACCATCTCCGCTATTGTCGTGTTTCTCGTGGGAAGCCTGATCATCGGCCTGATCGACAACTTCTTGCGTCCCCAATTGGTGGGTCGGGAGACGCGCATGCCCGATTACCTCATCCTCCTGGCTACCCTCGGCGGGAGCGCCTGGATCGGACTGGCCGGCTTTATCCTCGGGCCGGTATTGGCCGCTTTATTCATCACCTGCTGGGAAATTATGGCCAGCGGTGGGGAAACCCGTTAACAAAGCGTTAAAGCACCCGTCAGCACCCACCTTTCTCCTTGCGCTACCCATCTGTGAAAATGTACGGAACATTGCCCGACTGGCAGGGAAGACCCCGCGAAATTGTGCCCCAAAAACCCTATCTTGCTCCCCGGGAAGCCGTACAAATATTGATTCAGTAATGACCATTTATGAAAAAAATTACCGTCTTCAGCAGCGTTCTCCTTTGCCTTTTTCTCTGCAGCTTTTGTACCGCCCAAAAGAATAAGGATACCAAAAACAGCATGATCAACTACGACAATGGTGACTACGAGGCCGCCTGGAAAACCATCGATAGTCTCGAAAACGAAGGCCTGCCCCAATCCGCCCTAGTCGAATTGGAACAATTGTACGAACGGGTAAAAGACAAGGATGATCCCACCACCATCTGGCGCTGCCTGATCTACCGCAGTAAGTACACCACCCAACTCGAAGAGGATGGCTTCGTAAAAAGTATCCAAAATCTGGAAGCCGAATTGGCCAAAGCCAGTTTTCCCCTCCAACCCCTACTGCAAAGCACCCTGGCGAGCTTGTACCGGGACTATCTCAACAATAACTTCTGGCAAATTCGAGAACGCAGCGAACGCGGCGAATTTGATCCTACTTTTGATATCCTCTCCTGGAGCCCCGGCCAGCTGATCGACCGTAGCCGTACCCTTTACCTGGCTTCCCTGTCCGACGACCGTATCCGCACGGTGGGAATCAAGAGCCTCGACCCCATTACTTCCGTCCCCCGCGAGACCGACAATTTGCGTCCGACCCTATACGACCTGCTGGCCTTCCGCGCCATCGATCACCTTTCCTCCGGCCAATCCTTCCTCACCGAGCCGGTGTATAAGTTTAACCTCCTCCAAGCCGAAGCCCTGGCTCCCGCTGCCGACTTTATCGCTTACGAATTCAACACCCGCGACAGCATTTCCCAACGCTACCAAACGGTCCTCCTCTTTCAAGACCTGTTGCGCCATCACCTCAAGGACGACCAACCCGAGGCTTTTATCGACGCGAATCTAAAACGGCTGACTTTTGCCTACCAACAAAGCACCCGGAGCGATAAACGAGCGCTTTACCTGAAAAGCCTGGAAGACCTGGCGCGGCAGTACGAAAAACGATTCGCCTTCGCGGAAATCTGTGCCGCCGTTGCCACCGTCTACGTAGAGCTGGCCCAAAACTACCAAGCCGGTCCGGAGGCCGAAGGGCGAGACGCCTACCTGCGAGCCTACGACTACTGCCGACGGGGCATCGAGCGTTTTCCCAAGAGCTTTGGAGCGGATCAGTGCCGAGCCATCGAAAGCCAGATTTTACAAAAAAGCCTGCGAATGCAGAGCGAGGAGGTCAACCTGCCGGAGCGTGACTTTCCCGTGCTTTTGTCCTACCGCAATGTCCAACAAGTTTGGCTCCGCATCGTCCCGCTCTCCGATTCGGACTGGGACAAATACCAGGACCGGAGTTACGGTGAGCAACTGCCTTTTCTAAGAAAATTACCCGCCCAAAAAACCTGGTCGATTGACCTGCCCAATCCCCAAGATTACCACCAACATTCGGTGGAGGTAAAGGTGGATGGGTTGCCCGTCGGTCGCTACGCCATTTTGGTGGCGGACA
Source organism: uncultured Saprospirales bacterium (assembly GCA_937899855.1). Classification (GTDB taxonomy): domain Bacteria; phylum Bacteroidota; class Bacteroidia; order Chitinophagales; family Saprospiraceae; genus CALLVY01. Next base: position 3,454 of record CALCCH010000057.1, read on the forward strand.
ACGAGGCCTTTACGGAAAAAGAACACGCGGTGGGTTACCTCTTTACCCAGATTACCCAGCTCACGCTGATGCAGCGACCCGGCGGTAGGGGCAACTACGAATTCGTGGTGGCGGACCGCAGTACGGGTGCTCCCGTGGCGGGGGCTACCATCCAGACCTACCTCCAGGGAAACCGCAACGGTGGTCGGCGTTGGATTTGGAGTAAGGGGCCCCTGGGGCAGACCGATGCCGATGGCTACCTCAGTATGTCCATTACCGAGCGGAAGGGCTTTACTGTGGAGGTGAAAAAAGACGCCGATCGCTACGTCCCAGAACAACGTCTGCGGACCTATTTTGAATCCGAGCGTTCCCCCCAACGGTTTACCCAATTTTTTCTCGACCGGCAAATTTACCGCCCCGGTCAAACCATCTACTTCAAAGCTCTGGTGATGGAGAAAGACGCGCAGGGTAAACCCCGGATTCTCCGCAACGAGCGGGTAACCATTCAGTTTTTTGATGCCAATTACCAGGTCGTGGAAACGGTTGAGTTGCGCACCAACCGATTTGGCTCAGTACAGGGTAGCTTTACCGCACCCCGGATTGGTCTGCTGGGGCAGATGCGGCTCAATAGTACGCCCAATGGTTCGATCAGCTTCCGGGTGGAAGAATACAAACGCCCCAAATTTGAAGTGGTGATCGACCAACCGGAGCGGGCTTACCGATTGGGGGAGCGAGTGGTAGTAAAGGGAAATGCCAAGGCCTACGCCGGCAACAATATCGATGGGGCGCAGGTCCAGTACCGGGTGGTTCGCCGGGTATCCTATCCTTAATTTCCCTGGTGGCGCTGGTCCTCCTGGCGTCCCCAACGCCCCGAAATGGAAATCCTAAACGGCGTAACGACAACCGGGGCCGACGGTAGTTTTGAAGTGTCATTCGTCGCCGAGGCCGATCCCACCAGCAATCCAAAATACCGAGCCCAATTTGACTTTCAGATTCTCGCCGACGTCACCGACCCCGCGGGGGAAACCCGCAGTGGCTCCACCAAGGTATCCGTAGGTTATTTGGCCCTCAAAATAGACCTGCCCCTGGCCAAAGAGATCGACCTCAACGAATTGGATTCCCTAAGCCTTAGCACCACCAATTTGAGTGGTGTCTTCGAAGCAGCGGAAGGACGAATCATCATCGAAAAACTGGGTGCGCCCGCGCGCGAGTGGGTGGACAAGCGCTGGCCAACGCCCGATCAGCAACTGTACTCCCAAGAGGAGTACTACCAATTTTTTCCCCATTTGGCCCAGGGAGACGAAAACCGACCCGAAAACTTTCCCATCGAGCGGACCATCGAACAAAACCGCTTCAATACTGCCAATTCCAAGCGGATTCCCCTGGATCGCGGCCGTTATGAGGTGGGTTGGTACAAACTGACCTTGCGGACGCAGGATCGTTACGGTGCTAAATTGGAGCAGGAAAAATACTTTCAAATTTACGACGCGACGGCGGGTAAGCTGGCGCCCGGTACGCCACTGCTCTTCCGCCAGAACCAGACCCGCTACGAGGTAGGCGATCGGGCAGAATTGTTGCTGGGGACCTCCTTTGCGGGGCAGCAAGTGCTCCTGGAACTCGAACACCAAGGGAAGTCCCTGCGTCGCCTCTGGCTAAGCCCGGCCCAATTTGCCCGCGAACGGGAACAGATCGTGGAGCAGTACCGGGGCAATGTACACTACAGCATCCGCCTCCTGCGGCACAACCGGGTATACCAAGAAAAGGGCAGTCTGGTCGTTCCCTGGAGCAATAAGGACCTCCAATTGGAATACGTTAGTTTTCGGGATAAGCTGTATCCGGGCGCACCGGAGAAATGGCAGATCAAGGTGACGGGGCCGCAAAAGGATCGAGTTGCCGCCGAGGTGTTGGCTGCCATGTACGATGCCTCGCTCGACGCCTTTGCACCCAACGATTGGCGCTTTTCCCACCATCCCACCTCCTACGCCCAACTCGACTTTCGACAGCTGGGCTACGGGCTAGCCTCCGCGCGCATTCAGCAGGATGCCTGGAATCGTTACTACCGGTCCAAAGCCACTCGGGGCTACCGGGATTTTAACTGGTTTGGGTTTTATTACAATAGCTTTCGGAACATCAGGATGGGGATGGCGGGAGCGGCTCCCAGCGCCGCCCCCCGGTCGGCCAAGCGAGAAAGCGGGAATGTGGATACCATGGCAACCTTTGATCCGGAGTCCGGTGAAATGGCTTTTAATGCGGATGGCGACCTCGCGGCGGATATCCTTGCCAGCTCAGAACCGGAACCTACGGACGGTACTCCCGGTAAGGACGGAGATACCGATTTTTCCGAAGTTCAGGTACGTACCAAGCTCAATGAAACGGTTTTCTTCCTGCCCGAGCTCAAAACGGATGCGGAAGGCAACGTGATTGTTGAATTTACCATGAACGAAGCCCTGACCCGTTGGAAATTCCTCCTCTTCGCCCACACCCCGGACTTGGAATTCGGCATCGGCCAGCGCGAGGTGGTCACCCAGAAGGAACTCATGGTTCAGCCCAATTCCCCGCGTTTCCTTCGCGAAGGGGACGAAATCGTCTGGACCGCCAAGGTGAGCAATTTGAGCGAAAAGGACCTCAATGGTACGGCCCGGCTCCAATTGTTTGATGCCCTGACTATGCAGCCCATCGATTCCCTACTGGACAATCCCGCTGCGGAGGCGAGCTTCAACGCTCCTTCCGGCCAATCGACGACCTTGCGCTGGCGCTTGCGCGTCCCTGAGGGCCAGGTATCGGCCATCGTTCACCGAGTAGTGGCGAAGGCGACCAATGCGGCGGGGGATACTATTTCCGACGGGGAGGAGAGTGCGCTTCCCGTACTCACCAACCGGATGTTGGTGACCGAATCCTTACCGCTGACCGTGTGGGGACAGCAGGAACGAACCTACGTATTCGATCGCTTGCGCGAGGCGGCCCAATCCCCCAGTCTGCGGCACCACCGGCTGACCCTGGAATTTAGCTCCAACCCCGCCTGGTACGCCGTCCAGTCCTTGCCCTACTTGATGGAGTATCCCTACGAATGTACCGAACAAATCTTTAGTCGCTTTTACGCCAACAGTCTGGCCAGCAGCGTCGCCACGGCCCACCCGCGGGTCCGGGATGTATTTCTGGCTTGGAAAGGCAGTGAGGCCCTATTGAGTAATTTGGCTAAAAATGAAGAATTAAAATCCGCCCTGCTGGAGGAAACCCCCTGGGTTCTGGATGCCCAGAGTGAGGCCCAACAGCGGCAAAACATCGCCCTGCTATTTGACCTCAACCGGATGGCAGAGGAGCAAACCAAGAGCTTGCAGCAGTTGCTCGATCGGCAGGAAGCCGACGGTGGTTTTTCTTGGTTTCCCGGGGGGCGGTCCAATTGGTACATCACTCAGTACTTGGTGGAGGGCTTGGGACACTTGGATCAGTTGGGGGTAAAGTATCCGCAGGATCAGGACCTGGCCCAGCGGTTGACCACGGCTGCGCTGCGCTTTATCGACCTGGCCGTCGCCAAGCGTTACCGGGAATTGAAACGGTCGGCTGAGCGGGAGCAGTTAAAATTGGAGGAAGATCACTTGGGCAACTTGGAAATTCACTACCTCTACGCACGTTCGTTTTTTCCCGGCGTTCCCCTCCACGGCGAGGCCGAACCAGCGCGGGATTATTTCCTGGAACAGGCGCGACAGTACTGGCTCAAAAAAGGTACTCAACAACAGGGCCTCCTCAGTTTGGCCCTGCATCGCCACGCCGATAAGGAAACCCCCAGTAAAATCCTGCGGTCCCTCAGCGAACGGGCGATCCGCCACGACGATTTGGGGATGTATTGGAAAATGCCCGCCGGCTATTACTGGCACGAGCACCCGATCGAAACCCAGGCGCTGCTGATTGAAGCTTATCAGGAGATCACCAAGGATAAAAATACGGTCGACCAACTGCGGGCGTGGCTACTCAAGAACAAGCAGACCAACCGTTGGAAGACCACCAAAGCCACGGCGGCTGCCGTTTACGCCTTGCTCATTGACGATCAACGGCAACGGGTCAACTCCTGGTTGTTGGACGAAGACGCCCTACAGGTCAGCGTGGGAGGGGAGAGGATGGAGCCTGGAGCTGAGGAGGTGCAAGCGGGTACGGGCTATTTCAAGACGAGCTGGAGAGCGCAGGAGATCCGTCCCGAACTGGCTGAGGTCCAACTCAAAAACGACAATGATGTACTGGCTTGGGGAGCCTTGTACTGGCAGTACTTTGAAGACCTAGATAAGATCACCAGTTTTGAAGAGACTCCGCTACAATTGCGGAAGCAGCTCTTTGTACAACGGGCTTCGGATCGCGGGCCCGTATTGGAAGCACTGTCAGCGGAGCAGGTCCTAAAGCCGGGAGACAAGCTGATTGTACGGATTGAACTCCGGGTAGACCGGCCGATGGAATACATCCATTTAAAAGACCTGCGGGGCAGTGGGTTTGAACCCATCAACGTATTGAGTCAGTACAAATGGCAGGATGGCCTCGGCTATTACGAAAGTACCCGCGATTTGTCGACCAATTTCTTTATGGACTATTTGCCCCGCGGCACTTACGTATTTGAATATCCCTTGCGAGCCACCCACGCTGGCGAGTTTTCCAATGGCATCAGCACGATCCAGTGTATGTACGCCCCGGAGTTTTCCAGTCATTCCGAGGGTACTCGGGTACGGATCAAGTAGGGGAGCGGCAGCAAAAATATTTTTCAGACCCCTCAGGTCGTGATTTCCTCCCAACTGGTCGAGAAATCCGCTGGGCTAGGGGAGAAAAGTGTAAATTAGGTCCGTATTTAATCGTAAAAATTACCGTTTTGAAAAAGCGCGATATTGCCAAAGCAGTTTTCAAGCAAATTAAAAAGAGAACCATGAGTAATCCGAACAAGGAACGGCTCACCGCCGCCGATATGGTCATCCGCAATCACGTGATCTGGTCGATGGGTGCGGGTTTGATCCCCGTATTAATCGCCGATATCTTTGCCGTCAGCGCCCTACAGTTGGACATGATCCGCCAACTGTGTCGCGTCTACGAGGTGGACTTTCAGGAAACCCAGGGCAAAGCCATCGTGACGTCCCTGACCAGTTCGACGCTGGCCCGAATTGGGGCGGGGAGTCTCATCAAAATGATTCCCGGCTTGGGCTCCGTTTTGGGAGGGGTCACCGTCTCCGTTTTTGCGGGTGCCTCTACCTACGCTTTGGGTGAGGTGTTTAAAAAACACTTTGAATCGGGGGGCACGATCCTCGATTTTGATCCCGACCGTTTGCGCAAGTACTACAAGGAGAAATTTGAAAAGGGTAAAAAGGTAGCTCAAGACTGGCAAAACCAATCGACCGATGATGCGGGAGGTGGCTTTTCCGAAACGACCGTCGCCACCGACGATCAAGCGGCCAATCCCGAGCCCGCAGCTACTCCGCGTGAAGAACCAGCCGCACCGGTGAATCCCAACCCCGTGGAGGAGACCAAAGACGTCATCGCCCGTCTGAAAGAACTCGGCGAGTTGAAGGCCAATGGGGTGATCACCGAAGAAGAATTTGAACAAATGAAGAAAAAACTCATCGACGAATTTTGATCCCCAACTCACTTTAAACAAGAGCAAGCATTTTAGGTAGCCCAGTGGATTTCCACTGGGCTTTTGGTTTTTAAGCCCCTTCGCTGCCAATTTTCCAGCGCGGGACGGCACTAACTTCCTGGCTCACAAACTCTTGGGCCAGGTATTTGAAGTGGGCCGTGACCCCAATCATCCCCGCATTGTCGGTACAAAACTGAAAGGCGGGGATGAAGGTTCGCCAGGCTTTTTCCTTCCCCAGTTGTTGCAAGCCCGCCCGCAGTGCGGAATTGGCGGAGACCCCGCCGGCGATGGCCACCTCGGTAATGCCCGTCCGTTCGACGGCCAGTACGAGTTTGTTGAGTAGGATGGAGACGATTCGGTCCTGGACGGAGGCGCAGATGTCCGTGAGGTTTTCTTCGATGAATTGAGGATTTTCCTTCCGTTTTTTCTTGAGAAAATATAGGATGGAGGTTTTGAGGCCACTGAAGCTAAAATCCAGGTCGGGGATATTGGGCTCGGGAAAGGAAAAACGCGCTGTTCCCTCCCGGGCCAACCGGTCGATGATGGGGCCCGCCGGGTAATCCAGCCCGAGAATCTTACCCGTCTTGTCGAAGGCCTCGCCGGCGGCATCGTCGCGGGTGTGGCCGATGATTTCCATTTCGAGGGGCGCGGTGACCCGAACGATTTGGGTATGCCCGCCCGACACGGTGAGGCATAAGAAGGGGAAGGTGGGGTGGGGGGGCTCGGCGAAGTGAGCCAGTACGTGGGCCTGCATGTGGTTGACCTCGATCATGGGAATGTCGAGACTGAGGGCTAGGGATTTGGCAAAGGACACGCCGACGATCAGTGAGCCCATCAGGCCGGGCCCGCGGGTGAAGGCGATGGCGGAGAGGTCGCTTTTGTCGACGCCCGCTTTTTGCAGGGCCAGGTCTACGACCGGGACGATGTTGACCTGGTGGGCCCGCGAGGCAACTTCCGGTACGACGCCACCGTAGGCCCGGTGGGCATCCTGATTGGCGACGCAGTTGCTGAGGACCACACCGTCGCGCAAAACCGCAGCGGAGGTATCGTCACAGGAGGATTCGATGGCCAGGAGGAGAGTACTCATATCGGAATGGGGTTGGTGGAGTGAAATGTTAAAATTAGATGGTAAATAAAAATATGTGAATTTGCAGTTGTTTGGTTATCAATTATTTATTGATTCACTTTAATTTTTTAGAGATGTATTTTTATGGAATTATTGGACCCCAAGCGTCTATGTAAGGTCTTTTTCTGATTCTAGACTATGAAAAAGACCAAGATTTTTTCAAGACTAGGATCAGGACCTAGGTTTGGGTGACGAAGTTGTGCCACGGTGCGATTTGGTTGAGGGGAGCGATGAACGGTCGCTCCTTGAGGGTGGGTCCCACCCAAGCCCCAAAATACGCATTGTCGCCACATCCAGTCCCAGTCCTCAATTATCCACTCTACTCCTCCATGGCTAACGCTACTTCTCCATTCCCGCCCAGTTTTTCCCTGGGCCTGGTGTTCCAAACGAACCCAATCCCCACCATTTGCACTCCCAGTCACCGTTCTTTTTATCCTTACTCTTACTTATAAATAAAATCTTGATAATACGACGTAATCTTATGTATTAAAATACTATATTTGTTGCCATTCATTCATTTATCACAAACTACGTTAATGTTCGGGACCAAAACCAAGACCAAAGCCACCACTAGCGCCTCTTCTTCTTCCAACCGCTCGGTTGGACCCCACGCCAACGCTGGCAGTACCTGTATCATCGCCAAAGGTACCGTAATTGAGGGTAAATTTAAAAGTGTGGAGGACTTAAGGGTCGATGGCACGATCATCGGTGATGTGAGCTGTCAAAAACGCTTCGTGATGGGCCCGACCGGGAAGATCGTCGGTACGGTCGATTGTGCCGAATCCAATATCGAGGGTAAGATCGAAGGCGAGATTCGGGTGTCGGGCCGGCTCCACCTCCACGAAACGGGTATCATCCAGGGTAAAATCGTCGCCAAGAAGCTCGTCGTCGACGAAGGTGCCACTTACAATGGCGAATGCCTGATCGGAGAACAACACTTCAAAAAATAGTCTCTAAATAGTTACCTTCCCACCCAACCAAAAGGCTTTTTTCCGCATCTAAGTACGCAACAGACCGTCTGCAAAATAATGCCATTGGGGTCCATCGTACGACCCTTCCGTTATTTAGGATGCAGTCCGCAAGATATGTGCTTTTTGTTATTATTTTGGAGAAAATGTATTATAATTGCGTTGAACCAATCGATATTCTTACTCTCATGAGAACAGGTATTATCCTTGCATTATTCGTATTGATCGGATTGCTGGTTTGGGTGCTCATCAGCAGCATTCGGGAGCCCATTGAGTTTAAGGCAGAGAAAGAACGCCGTAAAACCGCCGTTGTAGATCGGCTGGTCCAAATTCGGGGCCTGCAGGAAATCTATCGTGAGGTAACGGGAAAATTTGCCTCCGATTTCGATAGCCTCAAGTACATCATGGAGACTGGAAAAGTCATGAAAATATCTGTTTTTGGGGATCCCGATGCCAAAGATGCTGCCGACCAAATCCGCTACGACACGACCTACGAGGATGCCATGATCTCGGTAAAGCAACTGGAGCAAAATCTCGACATGTCCATCGGCTTCGACTCGCTCTCCTACGTCCCCTTTAGTCAGGGCTCCCAGTTTAGCATCTGGGCCGATACCCTGACCTACCAAAGCACCCTGGTCAACGTCGTGGAAGTCGGTACCACCTGGAAGGATTTTATGGGTCCCTTCGCCAGTGATCGTTACCGGAAATACGACGACAACTACGATCCAGCGGCACCACTAAAATTCGGGGCCCGGGCCGCGCCAAACACCTCCGGAAATTGGGAACGATAAATTACGAATTTCAGACCCCTTCCAATTTAAATAAAAGCACCGCTTCCGACGACCTGTCCATCCTAATCGGGATGGACAGGTTTTCGTTTTTGGTCGCCGACGCCCAGCAACAAGTCCTGGCGATCAAAAGCTACGCCTACCGCAAACCCATCAACGCCGCCTACTCCCTGGCCTTGGGCATCAAAGACCTCTGTCGGAGCGACGAGCTATTGACCGCCCCCTATCGCAGTGTCCGCATTGCCCTGCTCAACGATAAGAATACGCTGATCCCCGAAGCCCTCTACGAAAAGGATGCCCAACGGACGTACCTGGAGCACGTTCTGGAGTACGCCCCCCAGGATCGGCTACGGGTGGATTCCATACCGGGGCTGGCCCTGCACAACGTCTACGCCGTCGACCCGGAGGTCTTCCGGGCCCTGGAAGGCTTTTTTCCTCAGGCCCAGCTCTTTCACGCTCACAGCCCCACCATCCAGGGCTTTCACAAATTGGCCGCCCTCCAAAGTGAGCACCGGGTATACATCAATGTACACGGTGGCCAGGTGCAAGTGCTGGCCTTCCGCGGCAAAGACCTGCTGCTTAGCAACGCCTTCCCCTTTGAGTCTTCTACCGATTTTATTTACTACGTGCTCCTGGTGTACCAACAGTTTGAGCTCAAACCCGAGATCGTACCGCTCACCATCGCGGGTTGGGTCGTGGAGGACTCGGAAATTTACCACCTGCTGTACCGCTATATCCGGCTGCTTCACCTCGTGCAGGCCCCGGATTACTACCGTTTTCCAGAAGCCTTGCATCAAGAAGGACAACTCGTTCATTTTTTTGACCTCTGTAGCTTGAAGTTATGCGAATAATTGGCGGCAAACACGGGGGGAGACGTTTCCACCCCCCCGCAGACAAGTGGCCCACTCGACCCACCACCGATTATGCCAAGGAAGGGCTGTTCAACATCCTCCAAAATCGATTGGACTTTGAGCACCTCAAGGTACTCGACCTGTTCGGCGGAACGGGCAACCACAGTTACGAGTTCATCTCTCGGGGAAGTACCGACGTCACCTACGTCGATAAATTCGGTGGTTGCGTAGCCTTCGTCAAAAAAACGGCCCTCCAACTGCAAATTGAGTCGGAATTACGGGTGGTCAAGAGCGATGTGTTCAAGTTTATGAAATATTGTGGCGAACAATTCGATTATATCTTTGCCGGTCCTCCCTATGGCTTATCCACGATCGACACCATTCCCGATCGAGTGTTTGAGCACCAACTGCTGCGCAAGGCGGGGCTCTTCGTCATGGAACACAATCCCAATCACGGCTACGAGGACCACCCCAATTTTTTGGAATCCCGGCATTATGGAAAAACCATCTTTAGCTTTTTTCAATGATTCTTATCTTTGAAGCCTATGACAATGAATCGACTGATCGCGTTTGTGCTCCTCTTGCTGGCCGCCCTGCCGGTTGCGGAGGCTCAGAAAAAGGATAAAGATAAAATATAGCTGGACCTGAGTGGCAGCTGGCAAGGTGTAGTGACTCAGGAAGAAGGCTACAGCACCGAGTACGCGCTGGAACTTTATTTGCGCCAGGATGGTAATAAAATCACCGGTCGATCTTACGTGTCGGTCGATAGCATCTACGCGGAGATGGAAATTGAAGGCGTTGCCCTGGCGGATAAGATTCTGATGATCAAGGACATCCGTATTATCGACGACGAGATCATCGAAAAATTGGAATGGTGCATCAAAAGCTACCAGTTGATGTTGCGCCGCGAACAGGATGTCTGGCACCTCGAAGGGCGTTGGCAGGGCAAAACCTCCACCAACGATTGTACCCCCGGTCAGGTTTACCTCAGAAAATCTGTCCCGCGGGCGTAGTAGGGCCTTGACGACCGCCGAAAGTCGCCATTTTTTTTCCTTTTCCCCCCGCCGCTTGATAAATTTGCGACTTCAAAAAAATGGCAGTCGGACTGCCCAAACGTAAATACCAATGAACCTACTGGAGACCCTCCAAAATGCCGTCGTCAAGGCGGTCGACCAATGCTACGGACACCAGATCGAACCGGACCAGGTTACCCTCAACGTAACGCGCAAGGATTTTACCGGCGACTACACCGTCGTGGTTTTTCCCTTTACCAAGGCCGCTCGTAAAAAGCCCGTCGAAATCGGAGAGGAATTGGGGGCCTATCTGGTCGAACACGTCGCGGAAGTCCACGCTTATAACGTCATCAATGGTTTTCTCAACCTGGTCGTCGCGGATGCCTACTGGTCGGCCTTCTTCCGGGAGGCGCTGGCTACCGAAGATTACGGCCGGGGAGCTCCCAAAAACAGTACGGTGCTGGTGGAATACTCCTCCCCCAATACCAACAAACCACTGCACTTGGGCCACATTCGAAACATTCTCCTAGGCTGGTCCTGTAGTCAGATCCTTACGGCGGCGGGTTACGCCGTCAATAAGGTACAAATCATCAACGACCGGGGCATCCACATCTGTAAAAGCATGCTGGCCTGGCAAAAATTTGGCAACGGAGAGACCCCCCAAAGCACCGCGATGAAAAGCGATCACTTCGTAGGCAAATACTACGTGCGCTACGCACAGGAGGAAAAGGCCCAAAAGGCAGCGCTGGTGGCTGCGGGACAGCAAGAGGCAGAACCCGCCATTTTGGGTGAGGCGCGACAGCTGCTGCTGCGTTGGGAGGCAAACGACCCCGAGGTGCGGGCCCTGTGGGAAAAGATGAACGGCTGGGTGTACGAGGGCTTTGAGGAGACCTATCGGAACCTGGGGGTCCACTTCGATAAAAATTATTACGAGTCCAATACCTATTTGCTGGGCCGGGAGAATGTGCAAGACGGACTGGCCCGCGATATTTTCTACCGCAAACCGGACGGATCGGTGTGGATCAACCTGGAAGCGGCCAAGCTGGATCATAAGCTGGTGCTCCGCAGCGACGGTACCGCCGTATACATGACTCAGGACATTGGTACGGCCCTGCTGCGTTACGCAGATTTTAAAATGGACCGCTGCGTTTACGTCGTGGGCGACGAGCAAAATTACCATTTTAAAGTGTTGTTTGAAATCATGAAGCGGCTGGGGGCTCCCTTTGCCGAGGGATTGTACCACCTGAGCTACGGTATGGTAGACCTGCCCAGCGGTCGGATGAAGTCGCGGGAAGGAACGGTGGTGGATGCGGACGATTTGATGGCCGAGGTCATCGAAGAGGCGCGGAAAAATTCCGAGGAGAGTGGAGTGATTACGGGGCTATCGGCCGTAGAAAAACAACAAATCAATACCCAGATTGGACTGGCGGCCCTCAAATTTTTTATCCTCAAGGTCAACCCCCAGAAACGGATGGTGTTCGATCCCAAGGAATCGGTGGATTTGCAGGGACATACCGGGCCCTACATCCAAAATGCGGGAGTCAGGGCGCGGTCCGTCCTCCGCAAGGCGGCTCAGTTGGAGGTGGATTACGCCCTCGCTGGCTCCTACACGGAATTGGCCGTGGCGGAGAAGGATCTGATTGCCCTACTTTACCGTTTCCCCGCGGTGATCCAACAGTCCGCTAGGGCCTACGACCCTTCCGTTGTGGCTGCTTTTTGTTATGATTTGGCGAAAAGTTACCACAAGTTTTACCACGATTACTCCATCCTCCAGGCCGAAACCGAAGCCGCCAAGGCCTTCCGCCTACAACTGTGCCAGCTCATCGAACGGACCCTCACCATGGGAATGAGGCTGCTGGGAATCGAAATGCCCGAGCGGATGTAAACCAGGGCCACGGAATTTTTGTTTCAACTGCCGCTACAAATTGCCAGCGCCTCCGAACGGTCCTGGCCAGCATAAAAACGCTATTGCAATGGATAAAGAAAAAACGGAATCCCTCAATTTTTTAGAGACGATTGTTGAAGCCGAGCTCCAAGATGGTCTGACCGAGCTCCACACCCGCTTCCCCCCTGAGCCCAATGGCTACCTCCACATTGGCCACGCCAAGTCGATCTGCGTCAACTTCGGCCTGGCCGAAAAATACGGGGGCAAGACCAACCTCCGTTTTGATGATACCAACCCGGTAGCGGAGGATACCGAGTTCGTGGAATCCATTCAGAACGATATTCGTTGGTTGGGCTTTGACTGGGAGGATCGGGAATTTTACGCCTCCGATTACTTTGAGCAACTCTACCAATTCGCCCTGCGGCTGGTCGAAAAGGGGCTGGCTTACGTCGACGAGTCGACTCCGGAGTCGATTGCCGAGCACAAGGGCAGTCCTACCGTACCCGGTACCCCAACCCCCGCCCGCAGTCGCAGCGTAGCGGAAAACCGCGACCTGTTCCAACGCATGCGGGCCGGTGAGTTTCCCGATGGGGCCATGGTCCTGCGTGCCAAAATTGACCTCGCCTCCCCCAATATGCACCTGCGCGATCCCATCATGTACCGCATCCTCCACGCCCACCACCACCGCACGGGTGATGCCTGGAAGATCTACCCCATGTACGACTTTGCCCACGGTCAGTCCGACTCGATCGAGCAAATCAGCCACTCCATCTGTACCCTGGAATTTGAAAACCACCGTCCCCTGTACAATTGGTTTATCGAGCAGCTGGGCATCTTTCCCAGTCGCCAGTTTGAATTTGCCCGACTCAATCTCAGTTATACCGTGATGAGCAAAAGGCGTTTGAAGCAGTTGGTGACCGAAGGCTTGGTCCGTGGCTGGGACGATCCCCGCATGCCCACGCTATCGGGCTTGCGCCGTCGGGGCTATACGCCGGTTTCCATCCGCAACTTTGCCAAGCGCGTGGGCGTGGCCCGACGGGAAAACGTCATCGACCTGAGCTTGCTCGAATTTAGCGTCCGGGAGGATCTCAACAAGGTGGCTTCCCGCGTCATGGGAGTGCTCGATCCGGTCAAATTGGTGATCACCAACTATCCGGAGGCACAAACCGAACAACTTGCCATCGAAAACAATCCCGAAGATCCCGATGCCGGGCACCGCGAAGTCCCCTTCACCCGGGAATTGTACATTGAACGGGCTGATTTTATGGAGGATCCCCCCAAAAAATTCTTCCGACTCGGCCCCGGTCGCAATGTTCGCCTCAAGGGCGCCTACATCATCCACTGCGAAGACTACGTCAAAGACGAATCGGGGCTGGTCACCGAGATTCACGGTACCTACTATCCCGACTCCCGGTCGGGCTCGGATACCTCGGGCGTCAAGGCCAAGGGAACCCTTCACTGGGTTTCCGTGCCCACGGCCCTGCCCGTCGAAGTACGGCTCTACGACCGACTCTTCAGCGCCGAGTTTCCCCTGGCCGATCCCGAGCGAGACTTCAAAACCTTCCTCAACCCCGACTCGCTCCAAATCGTCAAGACGGCCTACGTCGAACCCTCGTTACGGTCCGCTACGACGGAAGACCATTTTCAATTTATCCGCAAGGGCTATTTCTGTCTCGATCCCGATTCGACGGCCGACCAGCTGGTGTTCAACCGCACGGTCGGATTGCGCGATTCCTGGGCTAAGAAGCAAAATAAAAGGTAGACGGCCGATGAAAAAAGTAACGGGAATTGGCGGCGTCTTTTTCAAATGCCGGGATCCTAAGGCGATGAAGGAGTGGTATGGCGAACACCTGGGCTTGATTACCGATGATTACGGCGGGGCCTTTCAGTGGCGCCAGTACGATCAACCTGAGAAAAGCGGCTATACCGCCTGGAGTCCCTTCCGGCGGGACAGCGATTATTTTGCGCCTTCCGAAAAGGATTTTATGTTCAACTACCGGGTGGCGGACCTGGATGCCTTACTCGCGGAGCTGCGCAAAGCCGGGATCAGCATCATCGGTGAGGTACAGGTTTTTGACTACGGTCGTTTTGCTCACATTCTCGATCCCGAAGGGAACAAAATCGAACTCTGGGAACCCCGCGACGAAGCTTTTGATGACTATTATCAGGGTAAAGTCAATCGGTAGGATAGGGGGCTTAGGAAGCGTCAAGCTATTCCACCAGTAGGAGGGGCCGAAGCTCCGATCCCCACCTCAACCAATACCAACCCACCGCAAGCCGCGACAAATCCAGGTCTTGCTCCCTCGTCCCCGCTGCTATATTCCACCTCCCCACCAATTGGCCTCCGGGAGCGTACAGCTGCAGCTCTGATTCCGTGCGCACTTCGGGCAATTGTACCCACACCTGTCCCGTACTGGGATTGGGATGAACCTGAAAGTCAGTTGGGAGATTCCCCTCCTGCGTCCCGACGATGGGGGCGTAGTACACCGAGTCGATCAGTCCCAGGCTTTGATTGTAAAAAGTGCCGCTGGCGCTTTCCTCCAGACGGACGACTTTGACTTGGTAGTAATTGTCGCCGATCAGGGGTTGCTCGTCCCGCCAAAAGGTATCCTGAATCAATTCGGTACTCAGCCGCTCGTAGGGGCCGCGCCAGTGCTCGGCACGGTAAACGAGGTAACCGGCGATCGCTTCCACCTCGGAAGGCGACCAGGTCAGCTCGATCCAATCCGATATCGGTCGCAGTTCTAGGCTGCTCGCCGCCAAAGGTGTGATGGGATACTGCCGTAGGCTGGGATCGCCCAGGAGGGCCAGGTGGACTAGCTGGGGGCCAGGGAGGTAGACGCCGCCGGTGCTGTTCATCGTTCGTCGGGCGGCGTAGCCCAGAGGATAGCCGATGGCCATGTGGTGAAAGGTCCAGGGTGGATTGCCGGCCCAGCAATTGCTCAGGGTGAGTCCCGAGGCCAGTGGTGCCCGCAGAAAATTATCGGGATTGTCCCAATCGCCAAACTGGCTGCCAAAGAGCATGGTGAATACCGTAAGCAGGGAATCCTGCGCAAAATCGCTGGTCTGGCCAATGCCGGCTGCACTGAGGTGGGAGCCGCTACCACAGCCGTAGGACCACAGGTAGGATTGATTGCGGAGGGTCCCAAAGTAATCGGCTTCGTCGATCTGATCCGGGCCGAACATGGGGGCAAAATTGCGCCAAGCACTGGCCGCCGGGGCCGCAAAGGCCTGACCAAAGTTGTCGTCGATGAGGGCCCGCCGCTCTACTTCAATTTCCCCGTTTTTAAAGGCGTGGGCCTTCCGCAGATAGCGTCGCGTCAGTTCGACCTCGCTTTCCACAAAGGAGGGCAACCGACTTAGATCTACCCGTCCGACTTGCAATTCGACCCGGGAGGGGATGGAGTCTTGGTCCCACTTGCCGTCGCCGGGGACATTGTGGTTGCGCTCAAAAAAGGCGGTCTGAATATCGACGACCTCATCGGTCCATTGACCATCCAGTTCGGCGTAGTACGTATCGGCACTCCAGGCCCCCTGGTGATTTTCGCTGTGGGTGTCGGGGTAAATATTGCCGGAGTAGGGAACGGGGATGTGTCCCAACAGATAGAGCGCTTCCAACTCGGGCCGCTGCTGGTAATGCTCCTGGATGCTGCGGCGGATTTCCGCCACGGTTTCCGTCGGCTCTACCGCTCGTTTGCTGACCCGCCACTGATCTCGGATGAGGTCCAGTTCGAGTTGGGCAATTTCGGGCGCCAAGCTGTCCCACAAGCTGCGTTCTACCAGCAGCAGGAGTTCGCGCCGATCCTCCCGGGGAGGGAGTTCAATGGCCGCACTGATAAAACCGTAGCGAGGGCGCGGTGCGATAAAACTGCCCCTGGGGCCGGAGCTGGCTACGAGTTCGCCCCGGTCGCGGTCGTGGAGGGTCCAGGAAGTGCTGTTGGGAAACATATCGGGAAAGACATCGATGCGCAGCCACTCGCAGGAATCTCCTCCCTCACAGACCACAAATTGGGTGGTATCTGACCAGCCAAAGTTATCGCCGTAGGCCACTTGCTCCCCACAAAGGGCAGCGGAATAGTAGCCAAAACCAAAGTTGCAGCACAAGCCGATTCCGTACATGTCGCTAAAGGTCAACTCCAAGGATTGCCCCGGTTCGACACAAATATCCCAGGTCACCACCGCAAAGTCCTGTTTGAAAAGGGCGTATTCGTAGGCCCGGCCCGTTTCCACTTCCGTATCCAAGTAGGTACTGGCAAAACCGGCCAGGGAGACGCGCGCCGGCCCCCATTCCCGATCCTCCAGCTCCTTGCGGTACAGCGCATAGCCCGTCGCCGTCGCATCCGGGGACCAGCGGAGCTCGATGCTGGCCGGGTTTGTGTCGACCCGGGCGCTGAGTAATACGGAGCGTTCCCAGGCACTTTGGGCCGGGAGGGGAAGAACAGCAAGACCGATTAGGAGAAGGGCCAGCAAGGGGCAGCAGATTTGTTTTTTCATGGGCGTTGGGTCGTATCATTCCAAGTTACGCTCAAAATCTTTGTGGAAAAAATAATTTGGCGAAATGCGTACGGAAATACCCGAATTGGTATATTTGCCCTACCATGCAAAAAGGCCGAGTCATACTCAATGCGAAGCGTTTTCAACTCACCATCGATCGCCTTTGTCACGAATTGATCGAAGTATACGGAAATTTCGAAGACGCCTGTATCATCGGCATCCAACAGAATGGCGTCTGGCTGGCGGATCACCTTTATCACCGCCTGCTGGCCATCCTCAAGCTCAAGCGAATCGACTACGGCAAGCTCGATATTACTTTCTACCGGGATGATTTTCGCATTCGCACCAAACCCCTCGAAGCCAGTTCTACCGAACTCGATTTTCTCGTTCACGACAAACGCGTCCTACTCATCGACGACGTCCTCTACACCGGGCGTACCGTGCAAGCCGCCCTGACGGCCCTACAGCATTACGGCCGGCCCCGACGGGTAGAGTTATTGTCCCTCGTCGATCGGCGTTTCAACCGCCACTTGCCCATCCAGTCGGACTATTTTGGGCTGACGATCGATGCCCTGGAAGAGGCCTACGTGAAAGTGGAATGGGCC
>CALCCH010000058.1 GCA_937899855.1 uncultured Saprospirales bacterium
CCGATGAGGGCCGCACCATTGTCGCCATCGCGGACCTGTCCACGGATGGTTTGGGCGGGGCGTTGGGCACTTACGGAGCCCATTCCCAGCGTAAGGAAGAGTACCAAAAGGGGGAGAAAACGGAAATAAAGACGGGTCGGCTGCTGCATAAACGGGTATTGTGGTAAGCACAAATCGAATACCAAAATTAAAGAGTTCCGACCAATTGGACGACTCAAAGTCCCATTATCCGCTTATTCAAATCCTCATCTGTCTTCCCTCCAGCAAAATCGTCAAAAGCGCGTTCGGTAACCGTAATCAGGTGATCTTTGATAAATTGTGCCCCCTCCCGCGCCCCCTGCGCGCCATCCTTGATACAGCATTCCCACTCCAGCACCGCCCAGCCATCGTAATCGTACTGCGCCAGCTTGCTAAAGATGCCTTTAAAATCGACCTGACCATCGCCCAGCGAACGAAACCGCCCCGGCCGATCCATCCAGTCCTGATACCCCCCGTAAACCCCCGAACGCCCGGAGGGGCGAAACTCCGCATCCTTGACGTGGAACATTTTGATGTAGGGGTGATAAAAGTCGATGTATTGCAGATAATCCAGTTGTTGCAGTACAAAATGACTGGGATCGTAAAGAATCTTGACCCGGGGGTGATGGCCCGTGGCGGCGAGAAAGCGCTCAAAGGTGACGCCATCGTGCAGGTCCTCTCCCGGATGAATTTCGTAGCAGAGGTCCACCCCGGCCTTGTCAAAAGCCTTGAGGATGGGCAGCCAACGCCGGGCCAATTCTTTGAAACCACTCGCCACCAAACCCTGGGGGCGCTGGGGCCAGGGATACATCGTGTGCCAGATCAGAGCCCCGGAAAAGGTGGCGTGCGCGCGTAGCCCCAAGTTTTGGCTGGCCCGAGCGGCCCACTTGAGTTGTTGGACGGCCCACTTGGTACGTGCGGCGGGATTGCCTTTTACCTCGTCGGGAGCGAAATGGTCAAACTGGAGGTCGTAAGCCGGATGTACCGCCACCAATTGACCCTGCAGGTGGGTCGACAATTCGGTAATTTCCAGCCCGTAGCTCGCTACGCGCCCCAACAGCTCCTGGCAGTAGGTTTTGCTCCGGGCCGCCTTGCCCAGGTCGATGAGGTGCCTTTCCCAGGTGGGAATCTGGATGCCACGGTAGCCCAGCGAAGCCGCCCACTCGCAGAGGTGGTCGAGGGTATCGAAGGGGGCTTCCGCATCGACAAACTGGGCGAGGAAGATGGCGGGACCTTGAATGTTTTTCATCGTTCGGTAGTTTTCACGGTTAAAATTTCGTCCATTTTTGCTTGCTCCGGCTCGACGCGACCACCTTTTCGATAAAACGCATCCCCCGGATGCCATCGTCGACGGTGGGAAAGTCGCGGTAGACCGCCTTGACCTTTTTTCCACTGAGTTGGGCGCGCAAGCAGTAGGCAAAGTTGCGGTAAATATTGGCGAAGGCTTCGAGGTAACCCTCGGGGTGACCGGCCGGAATCCGGGTGTGCGCCGCCGCCACGGGGTACAAACTGGGACCACCCGTCCGCAGCACTTCCAGGGGTTTGTCCAGCCAGCGGACGAGGAGGGTATTGGGTTCCATTTGGGCCCATTCCAGCCCTCCCTTTTCCCCGTAGATGCGGATGCGGAGGTTGTTCTCTTCTCCGGCTGATATCTGGCTGGCGTAAAGGATGCCGCGGGCCCCATTATCGAATTGGAGGAGCACGCTGCCGTCGTCGTCGAGCGCTCGGCCCTTGACGAAGGTGTGCAGGTCGGCGCAAAGGCGGACGATCTGGAGGCCGGTGATGTACTCGGCGAGATTTTCGGCGTGGGTGCCGATGTCGCCCATGGCCCCGGCGATCCCGGAGCGTTGGGGGTCAGTGCGCCAGGCGGCCTGTTTTTGTGCGGTGGCTTCCAGACGGGTCGACAGCCAACCCTGGGGGTACTCCACCACGATCTTGCGGATGCGGCCGAGCCGTCCCTTGGCCACCATCTCCCGGGCTTGTTTGACCATCGGGTAGCCGGTGTAGTTGTGGGTGAGGGCAAAAAGCAAACCCGTTTTTTCCACGAGCCGCTTTAAGCTCCGCGCTTCTTTTAGGTTGAAGCAGAGGGGTGTGTCGCAGATCACCGCGAAGCCATTTTCCAGGGCCAGCTTGGCCGTGCCGTAGTGGGCGTGGTTGGGGGTTACGATGGCGACAAAGTCCATGCGCTCGCCCTCCGGCTACTGGCGTTCGGTTCGAATCATTTCGGCGTAGGTGCCGTAAACGCGGTGGTCGGCCAGACGCAAATCCCGCCCCGAAAGCTTCGACTTTTCCGCTTGGCTGCTAAAGGCACCACAGACCAATTCGATTTCACCATCCAAGGCGGCCGCCATCCGGTGTACCGCTCCGATAAAGGCACCCCGGCCACCGCCCACCATTCCCATCCGCAATTTTCGATTGTCCATTCGTTCGTTATTTTTAGGAGATCAAACCAATTCCGCCACCTCTTCCCGAGGTGCTTTCGCGGCGAGGCGGTGGCGGAAAAAATACAGGGCACCAAAGGCAAAGATGAGGACGAAGGGAAAAATCGCCAGGTTGTCCAAGGTGGCTTGTCCCGCCGCGAGCTTGGCGGCGTCCTCACTCAGTCCACTGGCCAATGCTTGGGCCTCCTCTTGGTCTAGCCAGCCCCCAATCACGGGTTGCCACAGGCCCGCTCCGAGCATCCCCGCGCCCCCGATCAACCCCATTCCCAGGGCCCCGGTTTGGGGCAGGTACTCGCTGGTAAAGCCCAGCATGGTGGGCCAAAAGTACATGCCGCCAACGGCAAAGAGCACCGCCGCTACGTACACCAGGGGCCCCGTCGCAATGCTCATCAGCCCAATGCCCAGGGTGGAGATGACCGCGGACGCCAGGAGCACCCCAATCGGATTGAGCCGGTGGATGACCGGCCCCGCAAAGTAGCGGCCGACCGCCATCAGACCGGTGACCAGGGCCAGGATCAGCATGGGCTGGGCACCTGCCTTGCTCAGGATTTTCTCGACCCATTGCACCGTTCCCAATTCGGTGGTAGCGGTGAGGGTCATACAGAGGGCCATAAACAGAAAAAGCGGATGGAGTACCGAACGAGCGTTGACCACCGTGGAGGACTCGATGTTTTCTGGCTTGGGGAAAGTTTGGCCAAAAATTAGCCAGCCGTAGAGCAAGGTCGGTGCGATCATGATGGCGATTTGGGCCTGCCAGCCCAAACCCATTCCCGTCATCCCCTGCGATACCAAACTGCCGATTACCATCCCCCCCGGAAACCAGACGTGGAATTTGTTGAGCATCGTCGTTTGGCGGTCGGGATACATATCGGCGATGAGGGGATTGCAGGCCGCCTCTACCGAGCCGTTGGCAAAGCCAATAAAGAAGGTCGAAATCAGCAAGCCCCAGAAGCCTCCGGCCTGGATGGTGAGAACGAGGCCCAGCAGGTGGGCGCCAAAGGCCACCCACATTAACTTGCGGGGCCCGACCGAATTGTAGAGCAAGCCCCCCACTACGGTGGCGATGGGAAAGCCCCAAAAGGCCATGGTACTGATCCAGCCGAGTTGGGTGCCGCTGAGTTGAAAATCTTGGCCCAGCTGGGACAGGATGCCGGCCCGAATGGCGAAGGTCATCGAGGTGACGACCAGCGCAACGCAGCTGGCGAGAAAAAGACGTTGGTGTGGTGAGGTAGACATGTTTTGTTCGTTTGTAGTCGTTCGCTGGCCGGTGATCATCGGTGGCCCTTTGGTTTATTTTTTAGCTAAGGTTCGGATCTTGATGTTGCGATACCAAACCGGATCTCCGTGATCCTGCAGGGCGAGGTGTCCCTTGGTGTAGCTTCCAAAGCCGGGCATTTCCGCAAATTTACTATCGCGAATCCGGGCTTTCCAACTTTCGTCACCAAGCGTATACGTGACGACCTTGCGGCCGTTCAGCCAGTGCTCGGCGCGCCCGTTGTCGACCACCAAGCGAACCTTGTTCCAGGAGCCCGCGGGCAACACGGAAAGGTATTCGCATTCGATCATGTCGTACAAGTCGCCGGCGCGGTGGGTCGCGTATTTGCCGTCGGGGTGGCAGGAGTTGTCGAGTACCTGCATCTCCGGACCGGTCTGCCAGACGTAGCCGTAATCTTCGGATTCGTGGACGTGGTAAATGATGCCGCTGTTGCCACAGTTGCCGATGCGCCATTCGAGGGAAAGCTCAAAATTTTCGTACTCTTCTTCCGTGATGATGTCGCCCCCGTCGGCGGCCTGCCAGCCCCCATCGTCCCGGGGCTGGGCATCGAGCATCAGCGCGCCATAGTCGATGATCCAGCTCTAACCGATGGTCGACTATCCGTAGTAGCGCCAACCGGCGGTGCTTTTTCCATCGAACAAGAGCTTCCAACCCGCCGCCGCTTCCGCCGCACTGAGGGTATTGAGTGCCGGAGGTGCCGGCGCCTCCCGCCGAAAGCCGGGGCGATCCGCCGGAATGTTATTGAGGGTATACCAAGCCTCGGTCGACCAGAGCTCGTGACCCAGGTCGCTGACGGGGCTGTTTTGGAGTTGGACGTAGACGATGTGCTTTTCCCGGAGGCCATCCAGGGCCAGGAACACCCGTTTCCGGTCTTCCGAAACGCTGACGGAGCGGGCGGGGAGAATGGTTTCGTCCAATTTGGGACCACCGTATTCCTTGGTGGGTTGGTAGTACCACTGCTTGACCAAATAGTCGGCGGCGGACCAGCCTTCGCCGGGGCGGAGGGGTTCGGTAAATTCGATTTCGATCCCATCGCTTTTGGCGCGAACGGCCAACATCTCGAAAGTCGATTCCCCATTAAACTGCAAACGCTGGAGGCCGTACCAAAGCTTACCGGTATGGCCCCAGTTGCCCGAAGACCCGATGCCCCCGGTGTAGAGCGCGCCGTCCGCTCCAACAAAAAATAAAATTAACCCCGCCTACAAACCCAGGAGAACGCGGGAAACGGCACCCAGGTGCTGGACCTTGGCCGGG
>CALCCH010000059.1 GCA_937899855.1 uncultured Saprospirales bacterium
GG
Source organism: uncultured Saprospirales bacterium (assembly GCA_937899855.1). Classification (GTDB taxonomy): domain Bacteria; phylum Bacteroidota; class Bacteroidia; order Chitinophagales; family Saprospiraceae; genus CALLVY01. Next base: position 3 of record CALCCH010000059.1, read on the forward strand.
ATCGCCCGAGTGCGCCCCGTACCAGGCGCCGCGCTGGACGTGGACAATCTTACTGGCCGGCAGCCAATCGCCCTGGTTGTCGGCGACGAAGAGTTCGTCGTCCACTCCGATGCCAATGCCGTTGGGGGTGCGCAAGCCGTGCGCCAAAAATTCGTGACTGCCGTCGGTACGGGAGATTTTCACCACCTTCCCCCGATCCGGAATTTGGGGCGACGTACTGGCGCCACCGGGCTCAAAGGCCGTAGCGAGCGAGGCGTAGATAAAACCATTCTGGTAGGCCAGCCCGAAGGCAAATTCGTGAAAATTAGCCGATACGCGCCAGGCATTACACACCGTTTGGTATTCGTCGATGATCTCGTCACCATCGTGGTCGATCAACTTGGTGAGCTCTTGTTTTTGGAGGACGTAGATTTCGTCATCCACCACTTTGAGGCCCAATGGCTCGGCACAACCCTTGGCGATGGTCTTTACCGTGATCTGAGCGGGATTACCGCCTTGTACCCCATCCACGATAAAGACGGAGCCCGCTGCAGCCCAAGTGCTCACCACCATCCGGCCATCTGATAGAAAGTCTATGCCTCCTACCTTGGTGGTAAAAATGTCGGGCCGGGCTTGGGAGAGGTCGTAGCTGGGGTGCACCTTTTCCAAGGGATAGCCATCGCCCGGAATGCGGCGATTGGAGGCCATGGCCAGGGGCTGCCCCGTACTGGTTTTTTGATCGCGGTGGTGGACGATCACGGTGGAAGGCACGTGGCTAAAACTGGTCTCACCGGGCGCCTTCCATTCGAGGAAAAGGCTTTTGGGCCCACCCCCCAGGAAAAAGTCGATCCGAAAAGGATGGTAACCCGCAGCTAGGGCCACTTCTCCGTATTTGGCCGTCGTGCCGTGAAAACCATCGTGGTTGATGATCACCTGGGCATCGATCGTAAGTCGGGAGCCATCGTCGCTGGCGAGGGCAAACTCGTAGAGGCGATCTTGCGGAATTTTGAGGTAGCCCGTGATGACGAAGGCAAAGTTGGCTTCTAGACCGACAAAATCACCACCTTCCGCCGCGATGGTGGGCAGCACCCCAGTAAACTGAGCTTCCTGCCGGGTATCGATCTGGCGAACCGAGGAAATCGACTGAGGATAAACGTAGACCCGAGTGACGCCACCGGGAAAGAGTAGGTTTTCGTCGAGGCCTTCCGTGGCGGCCCGGAGGTCAAGGCTGGCGACGTCCCGATTTTTTTGTTGCGGATCATTGGCCAGGGTTTCCTCCTCTTCGGCATCGAGTTCCATGATGTACTCCACCATGGCTTGGATGTCCGCCTCGTCCAAATCCGGGTGCGCATTCATCACCTGCTCGCCCCAGACGCCGCTGCCCCCCACTTTGACCTTCTGGACCAGCATTTCTACATTGGTCGCCGTGTTTCGGTATTTCTTGGCCACTTCTACGTAAGCCGGGCCGATGGTTTTGCGGTAGGTATTGTGGCAAGTTTTACAGTCGTTGCGCGCAATGAGTTGGTAGCCCTCGGGGCGGTTCTCCGTAACTCCCGCTGCCAGTTGGTAGGGACTCTCGATCAGGGGATATTTGGTAAACCAACAGGTCAAGAAGGTGGTGGTGTCCGCCAGTAGCCACAGTTCTGCCTCGATGTCGACGCCCCGAACTTTGCCCAGGGTCCGTTCGGTCGTGCTTTTGAGGTCCAGTTGGCCATTGGTTTCGACCCGTTCGGCGCTGGCTACCGAGCTGAGGTTGGTACGCAGGCCCAGGCTTTGCCCCGGGCGCAGCCCCACCACCGTAAAGGTGCGCTCCAGACCACTCTGTCCAATTTCCGATTCGACGTATTCCGGCCATTCGCTGACCTGCAGGACCTGACCATCCCCCAAATCCAGTTCGTAGCGCAGGGCGACGGCGCCCTTTTCAAAGACGTGGCCCCGGTAGCGCGCCTTGAGGGCGCGTTCCTGCCCCCCTTCGCGGAGCAGCCAGGGATCGGCGTGGCGATTGATAAAGTAGGCATCGCCAATGCTGGTGGGTTGGGGACCGTGGGCCGTGGTGTATACGGCGCCATCGAAATTGACGTGGCCGCGCCAGGCCTTGTAAAAAGTACCCCGTTCGGCGCTGTAGGCTACCCACAAACGGTCGTGGAGGGCCATGGTGACCATCCGGGCCTGAGAATCGAGCACCGAGCGAAAGACCCAAGGATCGTGGGGACGATCGGAGTCCCAGGGGCTGAAGGTGGTGGTGGGGGCCGGCTCTTCCCCACAATTGTGTAGGGTCAACAGTAGGAGTAGGGGCAGGAAAAGGAGTAGGATCTTTCGCATGGCAATAGGGCTTATTGATGGCTTTACACTAAGCTAATAAAAAAAAACATTTTGGACCAGCTTCGGGTAAACACAAAATAAAAGTTGGCCGATTGGCCCACTTGCCATGCGAAAATTCAGCTCGGTGGTTTACTCGTTGAGGTATTCCTTGAGGTATCCGCGCACTACGGTGAGGTATTCCTCACAGCGCTCCAGGCCATTTTCGGCCAGGGTGTTGAGGGGGACGGCCTGGAGTAAATCCCGAGCGGTCAGTAGGTTTTGTTCCATCATTTGGAGGGTGGCTTTTTCTTTGCGGGGGGCCGTCCCATCGGCCAATTGGAAGGAGAGGGCCACCGAGTAGTTGAGGTGGGTGTAAGCCAGGTTCTCCTTTTGCCAATCGTACAGCTCGATGTATTCCTGAGCGAGTTGGGCATTTTCGATCATCCGCTCCTGAAGGGGAATGAGGCTATCCATCGGTGCGGTGTTTTGCAAGCGGTCGCTGACTTCGGAAAGCCGAACGAAGCGGTCCATATAGGCGTGGCCCAGTTGCGCTCCATTGGCGGGGATGGGGAGGTAGCGGTAGCTGCGTTGGAGGCCTTCGATCCTGCGGTCCTCCTCTGCGCGCGAGCGATAATGGGCCAGGGTATCAGACCAGGCCCAGCAGGGGGCGTCAGCAAAAAGCTGGCTGGTGTCGGTGGGGTTTTGGAGGAACTGCTCGGGACTGCGGGGGCAGTCCACCAATTGCCAGAGGGGATCGGCGGGCAGGTGGTCGAGGAGGAAACGGGCGGGAGGTGCGCAGTAGTAGTACTCCAGGTCGCGGTAGGGAAAATCCTCGGGTTCGGCGGCGATGGCGGCGGCCCAGGTGAGGTCGACCAATTGCCACTCCCCGTCGATGCGTACCGCATTCCAGACGTGGTCGGGACCATTCATGGACGGTGGTATACCTGGTTTGGCTTTGCTGTATCCCGAGATTTCTTCGCATTCGAGCTCCGCCTTTTCACAAAGGGCCAACAGCAGGCGCGAATAGCCCAGACAGATGGCCTGGCGGGTACGGAGGGTACGGAAAACGTCGTATTGGTTGGAGCGTTCGCCCAGTACAAATTTGCGGCCTTCGTCGTAGCGGATGCGTTGCGTGATCCAGGTAAAGATGCGGCGTAGTCGGACGGACTCGGAGGGCTCTCCCGCAAGGAGGTAGGCGGCGAGTTGGTCCAATTTGCGCTCGGCTTCGTCGGGAATGGAGAGGGCGTAGGTGTCGGCGGGGGCGGGTGGCGGGTCTTGGGCAGACAGTGCAAAACTGCCCGATAGTAGCAGCAGCAGTGGGACAAAGAAGGAACGTAGTGGAATCATAAATCGTGAATTAGTCAAACGGGTACTAATCCAACCCGCACGGTAAAGACTAGGGTGGGTTTTTGGGTGAAATAGTCACCTTCGGAGCTCAATTTTGCACTTAGCGGCAGCCAAATACCCAGCTCTGGGGCCAAAATTACGCAGATAATTGTTGTGACAGGCCAAAATAACAAAACCAGCAAAGTGCGATGTGTAAAAAATTCGTTCCCAAGTAGTTAATCGAGCCTTGTGGCTCGGCCACTGCGAAATTGTGTAGCGCCACAAAAGCCCGCTAAAACCACCTAAAAAATACCCTCCCCGGCCTTTAAAGCATCCATTTTCGCCTTTACCTAACCAGGTACAATCAACGTAAATTTTCGTTTCCTGCTACGGCAGGGCTATTTTCAACATTTTACTTACAAGACCTTAGTGACGACATCCCCGAGCTAAAAAGTAAGCTAAAATCGGAACCTTTAGCCAAAGGCTGACGGTCCCGGCTACTCGGCGTTTTCGACCCAAAAATGGTCTAATTTTTGGATAAGGCCTTAATGTATTACAGCACAGCATACCGGCAGTTATCCACTAGCCGATGAGAAAAACAAACGAGATTATATGAACTTCCGCCTCCTACCAATTGCACCATCCCTCTGCCTACTGGTCTGCTCGTTCCTACTGCCCACTTCTCTTCCCGCCCAAACGCCACGGAGCTCCAAAATTCTCAACGCCGCCATCGCCCAGCAAGCCGATCAGCTCCTCCGACAGCACTTGCCGCTGTTCGACGCCCCACTCCTCGACGGCTCCCAGCTGGATCTGGCTCCCCTGGAACAATTCCTGAGTACCGCCCTTTTCCAAACCGAACTGCTCAAAGACCGATGGTACTCCAGCCAAATCGACCAGCTTAAAAGCCAAACCGGCCTGCTGTTCAACGCCAGCTATCAGCACAACGAATACTGGGCCCTCGAAGAAAACCTGGAAAACGACGCGCGCTTCCGCCTGGGCCTGGAGTACGACTTGCTCGGAAATGGCATCGTCGAACGATCGAGCGCCCTCAAGCGACTGCGCAAGGACCAGGAAATCCATCAGCAAGAGGCCGTACTCAACAGCCGCAAAAGGGACTATGCTTATCTCTACAATTGCTTGATCTACAATTTCAACCGGGAAAAAATCCAGCTCCTCCGACAACGAATTCCCTTTTTGGAGGAATACATCCGCTTGCTGTACGAACTCTATTTTGCCCACGAAATGTCCTACGACCAGATCATCGACCAGAAGAGTCGGCTCAAGGAGGCGGAGATCATGCTGGCGGCAGCCGAACAGTTCAACGTCGCCCTCGAACGGGAAATTGGGGGGGAAAACATCGCCCTGCTGGATACCGACCAACTCCCCGTTGTCCAAATCGAAGTGGAAAAGCTGCTCGACCCGGGCGACCTCAACGCGTACCAGCAGCAACTCCGCCAACTCAAAAATGAACGCATCGATCTGACCCACAACAAACGCTTGGAAGCCCGGCTCCGAGTCTTTGCCCGCTACAACTACGGGAGCATCCGTACCTCCGCCACGGGTCAGCAGGATTTTACTTCCTTTGGGCTGAACTTCCGTACCCCCCTCCAGTTCAAACGAAAATTCTCTTCCGAAATGGCGGATTACGAAAAAGCCATGGTCGACGAAGAGATTTCCGAAGTCTGGTACAATCGGGTAAAGGAAATCATGATCCTCTACGAAGAATACCAGTACAAGCTCAAGCAGTATTCCAATTTCCTACACAAGGTATTCCGCTTGGAGGAAAAGCTGCGGGTGGAAAAAGTCTTGATCGACAGCCGGCAGGACATTCACTCCCCCATGAAGGCCATTCGCCACCTCGACAACAACCAGGCCGTCAACTACGAATTGCTCCACCTCAAGCAACAACTTTACCTGCTGCTCCTGAAGATCAACCTACGCGCCTTCCAAAACGAATTTTCCCGCTGTTTGATCCCCCTCGACTTTTCGGAGGAACGCCAAAAGCTCCGGGGCAAACGCTTCGTCAAGTTGGAGAGCATACGCGACTTTCAGCTCGACCCCGAATACCTGATCAAGTACCTGCAAAAAAACGAAATTGAACGGGTATTGGTCGACCCCACCCAAGCCAAAGCCACCCAGTGGATGGAGCTATTGCACGCGGAGGGTTTTC
>CALCCH010000060.1 GCA_937899855.1 uncultured Saprospirales bacterium
CGGGTGGCCGCTGCCAGCCAAAGCGCAAACAGCAAGGCCTCGGGGGGTACAATCAAAACCGATGCCCAGAACATCCTCATCCGACTCGACAACCGAGCCTACTACTCCAGTGGCCTAGTCGACACCCCCATCCTCACCACCCCGGATGGCAAACGGGTTTACCTCCGCGACGTCGCCGAGGTGGTGGACCGCTTTGCCGACGATCCCGAAAGCACTTTTATCAATGGGGAACGGGCGGTGGTACTCAAAATATTTAGCCGCAGCCAGGAAGACATCCTCCAAAATGCCGCCTACGTCAACGACTACGTCCGCTCCTTCAACGCCCGCCACGAAGGCATCCGCGCCCTGGTCATCGAAGACAAAGCCATCTCACTGTCCGACGCCATCGGTACCCTGCTCAACAACGCTTGGCAAGGAATTCTACTCGTCCTCATCATTCTCGGACTTTTCCTGCACCCCCGTATTGCCTTTTGGGTCGCCTTTAAAATTCCCGTCGCCCTACTGGGCATGTTCCTACTTTCTAGCTTTTACGACCTCACCATCAATCAGGTCTCCCTCTTTGGTCTCATCATCGTCCTGGGGGTCATCGTGGATGATGGCGTGGTGGTCGCCGAAAATATTTACCAACAGTACCAGGGCGGTAAGAGCCCCCTACGGGCCGCCCTTGATGGGACCATCGAAGTGATTCCCGCCATCCTGTCCTCCTTGGCCACGACGGCGGTTGCCTTTTCCCTTTTCTTCTTTTTTGATGGACAACTCGGCGATTACTTCTCCGACATCTCCTTCGTCGTCTGTGCCACCCTCTTGGTCGCCCTGCTCGAAAGTTTGCTCATCTTGCCGGTGCACATTGCCCGTTCCCAAGCTCTGGTGGGTACCGACAACAACTGGCGCCTCACCCAGTGGACCAATCGGGCTTTGCTCTGGGTGCGGGATCGGGTCTACGAAAAAAGCATCCGCTTTTTTCTTCGGATTCCCCTGCTGGGCATCGCAGCCGTCATCGGTGTTATGGTCTGGACCGTGGGCGCCCTGGGCTCCGGGACCATTAAGAGTACCTTTTTTCCCACCATCGATCAGGACGTCATCACCGCCAAGCTCGAGCTGCCGCTGGGAACGGAAGCCGCGCTGACCGCCGACCAACTCCAGCGGATCGAGCAACGGGTTTGGGAGGTCAACGAAACCTACAGCGCCCAACGTAGCGATAGCCAGCAGGTGGTCAATTACGTGGAGCGCGTTGTGGGCCCCAACAGCAATGAGGGGCTGCTCAATATCTACCTCCTGAAGGGCGACAGTCGGGGCATCATGTCTTTCGACATCGCCAGTAGCATCCGCGAGGCGGTGGGCCCTATCCCAGAGGCGACCAATCTTTCTTACGGCAGCATCGCCGTTTTTGGCAAACCCGTCTCCATCGCCATGGTGGGGCGCGACCTGGCCGACCTGCGGGCAGCGAAGCGCATGTTGCGCAATTTTTTGGAAGCGCGGACGGACCTCAAGGACGTCACCGATACCGATAAGTTGGGAATGCCCGAGGTGGAATTGCGGCTCAAGCCCAAAGCAAAGTTTTTGGGACTCACCGAGGCCCAGGTCTTTGATCAGGTACGGAAGGGCTTTTTTGGTCTGGAGGCACAGAGTATCCAGCGGGGGGATGAGGAAGTGAAGGTGTGGCTGCGCTACGCCGATAGCGACCGTCGGAGCGTGGACCGCCTGGCGGAGATGCGGATCAGGACGCCGGATGGGGGACGCTACCCCCTGAGTGAGTTGGCTACTTTCCAGCGGAAGAGTGGGGTGGCGGAAATCAACCACCAGAACGGCATTCGCGAAATTCGCGTCGAAGCTGATGTAGCCCACCTGCTGGTCTCCGTCCCCCAGGTGCTGGCCGAGGCAGAAGCTAGCGTACTCCAGGACATCCAACGGCGCTACCCCAATTTGCGCTACACCCTGGAGGGTGAGGCCCGCCTGTCGGCCAAGACCCAAAATTCCAGTCAGGGGCCGAGCATCGTCGTCTTCCTACTCATGGTCGGTATTCTCCTACTCAACTACCGCTCCATCAGCAAGACCCTCGCCATCCTGGCGATGCTGCCCTTTGCCTTTATCGGCGTCGCCTGGGGGACCTACCTGCACAACATTCCCGTCAGCATCTTCTCCGTACTGGGTATGATTGCCCTGTGGGGCATCCTGATCAACAACGGACTGGTGCTGCTCTCGACCTACAACGAGCGGGTGCGGGCGGGCCAATCGGTTCGCGAGGCCTTGTGCGAGGCGGCCATCTCCCGTTTTCGCCCCATTATTCTCACGACCATCACCACCGTCTTTGGCTTGGCCCCTCTCCTGCTCAACAATTCCATCAGCGCACAATTTCTCAAGCCGACGGCCATCGCCATTTCCTACGGCCTCATCTTCGGGATGGTGCTCACCCTGATCTTTTTACCCTCGGTGCTCTTCCTGCTGGCACGACTGCGGTACTTCTTCGCCCGCTACGTTCGCCGACTTTCCGAAGTACGCGCCGCCGATTTGGACATCGTTTTGCGGGAGGCCCGCAACGAGCTTCGTTAAACCTATTTCAATTCAGATCGTATGACTACCAAAATTTATTTTATCCTCTTGCTTTGGCTCGGCGGCCTTACTTTGGGCATCGCCCAGGAGCCAGGCACCCTTTCCCTAGCCGATGCCATTGGCCTGGCCCTCGCTCAGAATAAAGCCATCAAGCTCCAACGACTCCAAACCGAGGTCGCCGCCAGCCAGGTCAGCAAGGCCGTAGCGGGACAAGGCCCCACCGTAGATGCCCTGGGGCTGGGCAGCTACAGCAATAATTTTTCCCAACTGGACCTCCGAACCTTTCAGCCCGAACCCGCTCCCAGCGAAATCAACATCGAGGAAAGTGGGGTGGAAAGCTTTAACCTCAACCTGGGCCTACGGGCGGATTACGTCGTGTACGACGGGGGCCAAGGCAAACAACGCTACCGCTTGTTGGTGGGGCAGTCGCAACTGGCCCGGGCCGAACAGGAGGTCCTGATCAATCAAACCGCCCTGGTGGTGTCCCAACTGTACTTCGAGCTGTTACGGATTCAGAATCAGGAAGGCTTTTTGTTGGAAAACCTCGAACTGAGCCAAGCTCGACTGGCCAAGATCAAGGATCGCGCTCAGTTTGGACAGGCCAATCGCCTGGCGGTTTTGCGGGGGGAGACCAGCCTGCGGCAGGATGAGTCGGCACTCGACGAAGTCCGTTTGGCCAAACGACAACTACAGGAGGAATTGCGCTTTTTACTGGACCTGCCCGCCGATGAAGCTTTTCGCGTACTCCCTGCCTTTTCGGAATGGCAACTTCCCCCAATGCAGGAATTGGAGACGACGATTGTACGCGATAATCCCGAATTAATCCTGGCCCGACAAGGCATCCTCTTGGCTGATGATCAGCTGAGCCTACAACAGCGCGCGCAATCTCCTTTGCTGGCGGCCAGTGCCAACTTGGGCTACCTTTATCAGAACAATGAGGTTCAGCAGTTGGCGGAGCTACAAAGTGTGGGGGGCGTCCTGGGGCTGACGGCGCGTTACCGGATTTACGATGGGGGACAGCGCAAGCGCAGCGTCGAGAAAGCCCAACTCGAAGTGGCCATCGAACAGCAGCGGGAGGACCGGTTGGAACACCGCCTGGTCAGTCAGGCCCGACAGGAACGCGAGCGGGTGCTCCTGATTCGGGAGCAACTGCGGCGGGAACGGGAAAACGTCCGCACCTTTGACGAAGCCTTTGCTAAGGTGGAGGACCGCTACTACACGGGGCAGGCCACCGCCCTCGATCTCCGCGATGCCCAACTCGCCCGACTCGACGTACGACTACGGATCGATCAGCTGCAAATTGATCTCCAGAAAGCCAAGCTAAAATTGGATCAATGGCAGGGCAAATTGTTGGATTAGGGCCACCAAGCTAGTCCGACCGCCCCAGATTTTACGTATTTTGGGGCATGGAAATTACCGAAGTGTTTTACCCCCGCAACCGTCAAGAATGGTACGATTGGCTCGCTACCCATCACCAAAGCAAGACCGAAATTTGGTTGCAACGTTATAAAAAGGATACGGACCTCCCTAGCATCAGCTACGATGACCTAGTGGAGGTCTGTTTGTGTTTTGGCTGGATCGACGGGGTCGTAAAGAAAAACTGTCCCGAAGGTAACGTCCAAAGAATCACGCCCCGCCGCAAAAAAAAGACCTTCCTCTCCGAGCTCAACCGCCAGCGGGTGTGGAAACTGCAAGGCCTCGGCCTCATGACCCCCCAAGGCCTTGCCCCCATCGCCGACCAAGTGGGCCATCCCGATGATCCCCTGCTCATCCCCGACTGGATCGCCGAACAGCTACAAGCCGATCCCACCGTTTGGGAAACCTTCCGAGCCTTCCCCCATTTTTACCAACGCCTCAAGGTCGGCTGGATCGTCGAACCCGGTAAAAGCCGCCGCGCCGAATCCCAAAAAAGACTCAACTACCTCCTCAAGATGACCCGCCAAGGCAAACGCTACGGCTCCCAACCCCTCCTCGACTGGAAATAAAAAAGCACTTGACTTACCGAAGCAAGCCAAGTGCGGATCCCTTTATCAAGAAGGATGGGTGTTATTCACTATCTTGTGATGACAAAACGCGCTACCGCAACTTCGCGATCATCACTCCATTCCAGAAAGTAGGTTCCTTCGGAAAGATGCGCTACGTCCCATTCAAAGTTGTTGGCGCCAGTGATGATGTCCCAATTTTGGACGGCCACTACACTGCCCAGTACATCGCGGAGTACCGCCTTGCCTTGGACATTGGCCAGGCTCTGGAATTGAACCGTCAGCCTGGTCGTCGCGGGGTTGGGGAAGAGTTGCAGGTTCCCCACAAATTCGGGCCGGTGCTCGGGCGTACTGGGTACGCGGGCGACACTGACCTCGGTCGTGGCTCGGAGCGGTGCCGTGGTGCTGATGCTCAAGTCGTCGATGGCCATATCGACCCGCCAGGGCGTTCCCGTCGTACCGACGTAGCGCAAGAGCAGGCCACTACCAATATAGGCGGACAAGTTGACACTAGCACTTTGCCAAGCATTGCCCTGGTTGCCGGTACGCGACCAGATGAGCGTCCAGCTACCGCCGTCGTCGTCGCTGGCCTCCAGCAGCAGGTTCCCCATGTTGGAGGCACCGTAGAGGTGGTACTGGAAATTAAAGGTGGCCGAACTCAGGCCCGTCAAATCAAAACAGGGACTGTCGAGAATGGCCACTTGGCTGGGGTAGTTGGGGGTCGATGATTCGGTGTAAACGTAAAAGGTTCCCGCGGCGGCGGCGGATGGTCCGGTATTGGAGGAGAGGGTACCACCACTATGTCGCGTCCAGTTGAAATCGTCAGCGGTGCTTTGGGCCCAGTCGCCCAGTCCCACTTCAAAGCTTTCGGTGTAGGGCAAACTCAGTCCACCCGCACAACCCGCCCCACCGGAGCCAGTCACAATGTTGACCGTGTAGTCTTCCACCTCTCCGTAGGTAAACGATCCACAGGGCACGGGGATGGTGTTGTAGCGCATCGTTACCCGCATTCGGGTGGGCCCGTCGGTAGCGGTAGCCGGTACGGTAAAGGTACCATTGACCGGCGTGATGGGAGCGGGCGAAAGGGCGAAGACCCGTTCGTCCGCATCGCTAAAGTCGCCGTCCTGATTGTAGTCGATCCACACCGTATAACCTTCGTTGTAGATCGTTCCCGGCCAGGTCGGAACGATGGTGATCGTATTGGCCGTCCCTTTGACCAGATCGGTCGACAGCGAGGTAAAGTCGGAGTAGCCGCCCGCTCCCGGGCCCGTCGGATTGTTGATGCTCCCCAGCGTGACGTTCGAGATGTATTCGTCACTCGTATTGTTGCCATTGGAGGCACAGTAGCTGGGGGTACCCACGATATTCACCGTGTAATCCTCGACTTCTCCGTAAGTAAACGACCCACAGGAGGAAGGTGGAACGGTATTGTACTGCATCCGTACGCGCAAACGGGTGGGGCCGTCGGTAGCGGTGGCCGGGACGGTAAAAGTGCCACTGACCGGGGTCGAGTTGGTGGGGGACTGGGTAAAGACCTGTTCGCCCGCATCGAGGAAATCGCCATCCTGATTGTAGTCGATCCACACCGCGTAGCCCTCGTTGTAAACGGTCGAGGTCCAAGTTGGTGAAATGGAGATGGTATTGGCCGTCCCTTTAATCAGGTCGGTCGACAGGGAGGTAAAGTCGGAATAGCCCCCCGTACCCGGGCCCGTTGTATTGTTGATACTTCCCAGCGTAACGTTCGAAATGTATTCGTCGCTCGTATTGTTGCCATTCGAGGCACAGTAGCTGGGGCTGGTCGACGTACCGATGGTAAAATTGCTGTTTGAAATATCGTAAAAGACGTTGTTCACCGCTTCGATTTTGATGCGGTTGGTGGTACCCGGCGTACTGGGAATGGTGACGCTCTGCGAACCGTCGTTGGGCGTATTGGCCGCCAGGGTGGTACTAAAGTTATTTCCCCCATCGGTCGACAGGAGGATGTTGACGGAGCTGGTATTGATGGGAGTGGCGTTCGTACCCGCCACGTCCCAGGTGATGGTTTGGGGGCCCGGGGACAGGGTCACTGCGGTATTGGGGCTGGTGACGACGAAGGGGCCGGCCGAGCCATTGACGGTGATCACGGTATTGTCGCTTTCGTTGGTTCCACCGCCGGCGCGGTTGTCGCGAACGGTGAGGCGAAAATTGAGCGTCCGACCGACGTTCGGCACTGCTTCCCAGGTAGTGGCCGTGCTGCCGGACAGTACGGTGGCCAGGGCCGGGAAGGAACGCTGGGTCGATGTGGTCGGGCTAAAGGAGCGGAAGGCTACCCCGGAGGTAGCGCTTACACTGGGTAGGGTGGTCGTAGCATTGTTTTCATTCATCTGTTCCCAGCAATAGGTCAGGGGATCGCCATCGGGATCGGAAGCCGTTCCGTCCAGGACAAAGGGCGTCCCACGGGGGATGGTGTAGTTGGGGCCCGCATTGACCGTGGGTACGGTATTGCCCGTGGGGGTATTGGTCTGGCAAGTCCGCGACTTGATGTAGTCGGTAATTTGTTCGATCGAGACGGCGTGAAAGTAAGGATCACTATTGGGTTGGACGTCGGTCGTGGGTCCCGTGATGCCGGCGTAGCCCATGATGGTCGTACCCGAGCCGGGTTCCATTTGAACGTTGGTTCCTTCGTTGCCCCCGAAGGTCCAAGTGTGATTGGCGCCAAATTGGTGACCCATTTCGTGACAGACGTAGTCGACGTCGAAGAGGTCCCCTTCGGGGATGGTTCCGGAGGTGAAAGCGGAACCTTTACTGCCGTTGGTACAGACACAGCCGATACAGCCTGCATTACCGTTGTTACTGGCCCGCGCAAAGAGGTGGCCAATATCGTAGTTGGGCTCACCGATGACGCTGGTCAGCGTACTTTGCAATTGTCCGTTGAAGCCACCGGAGCTGTAAGGGTCGGTACTGGCATTGGTATAAATGACGGAAGTGGTGCTACTGATCAACACCATGGTGATATTGAAGTCCACTTCGTAGATGCCGTTGACGCGGGTCATGGTGGTGTTGATGGCGGCCAGGGCACCGGCGACGGTCCCCCCGTGGTAGGCGGTGTACTCTCCCGTCGTAGAAACGGCCAGGCGGTAGGTCCGCAGGATGCCGTCGTCGGCATTGTTGAATCCGGCACGACCGGAGTCGCTTTGTCGATTCATTTCGTTCTTGACGCCACACTCAAAGTGATCGTCGGGGCGGTGGCGATCTTTTCTTTGGTAAACCATGTAGTGGCGAAGGTCTTCGGAATAGGGTTCGATAAATTCGTAACCTCGCTTGGTGGACAGCAACATGCTTTTCACTCCGAGGGGAGTCACGCTAAAGCGGATGATGTCGGAAGGATCGCTTAGGCCTTGACCGGCGTAAGATTTGATGTCGGGATACTGGGCGGAAAGGGTGGCGTCCAGTACGGGAGCTTCGATGACTTTGTAGGTTTCAAAACTGCCATCGGCGAGGGGAAAGTCAATGAGTACTTCGGTACCAGGTATTAGGCTTCCCCGTAAGGGAGCATCGCGGAGTGCACGCTTGAAAGCGGCGACTTGTAATTCGTAGACCTTGAAGGCCTGGGGAGTCAATTCGGCAGTGACTCGCTTTTTGCTTACGACGTTGGGACTTTTGGCGCGCCAAAAATTTTGGGCGAAGAGCGCATTAAAGCCCAGACATAGGACGAGCAGTCCTAAGGTCGACCATTGTTTTTTCATAAACAACTTTGATTTAGGTGATGTAAAATGAGCAAGTTGACGGAGGGTATCCTGATCAACTTACGCTAGGGGGTGCATTACGATATGGCATCGGTAATGGCAACAAGTAGCTTGACAATAACGGAAAGCGGAAAGTAAGGTGCTAGAAGAAATAGCCCTATGAAAGTATCATAAAAGTAAAAATTTTTATCCGTAATAAAATCAGAAGCGAATAAAACCTATTATTTTTTTTACCCTGTATGATTAAATCTCACGACAAGCTGTTCTTTTTTTCACTTGGTCGAACCAAGGTCACAATGGAGAATAAAACGGACGAAGAAGGGCTCTTGGGGATGGATCAACAATAAGTACCAGGCCGATAGCTCAAAAAAACCACAGTCTATCAGAGGCTTACAATATTTTTTTTTTACATTACAAAAATTTTCTAACTAAAATCTTAATTTACTATGGGCAAATTAGATGATGCGCTCGAACTGTACAACAAGGAGATGACCGACAAACTGGGCATCAAGAAAGTTGATCAGGTTTTATTAAGAGCTGCTGCCAAAGCCTGCGGCCCGGCCCTCTACAAGAAAGATGCTTCCAAAGTCGCTTGTTCCAACAAGGACGAAATGGAACGCATCCGTCAAAACTTCCTCATCAAAAAACTGGGCCTCAAAGACACGCCCAAACTGGATGAGGGATTGAAGGCCGTCTGCCAAGAGATGGGTAGTCGAAATCGCAACAAGTACCGCGCGATCTTCTACTACCTGTTGATTAAAAAGTTTCGTAAAAGTTCGATGTTCAAGCAACCTAAGGAAGCCTAAACCCAAGAATTTCGAACTACGCAAAACCCTATTAAAGCGGGCGTTACCAGTACTGGTCAACGCCCGTTTTTTTGCCCTTTGCTTTTGCCGAAAATTATGCCTATCTTAACATTGCAAGTACATCCGCGTACGTGCCCGGATCAAAAGACTCGATTCATCAAGAGGTCATTCTTCTCGCCAACACTTTTGAATTCTCCTGCGCATTAGAAAAAACAACGCACCTCACCCCAGTGGGGTGAAGTAAAAAACCAAGCGGTAAAGTCCTTCCACTTTACCCGCTCGCTTCGCGTTTTTCCCGAAGCGCAATCCAGTAAGTAGCGTCGTTATTGTCTCCATCCTTACCACTCGGTGTCGGTAGAGGACCAGTAGGATGGTTCCAAGACTTTCCACTGCCAAAGTGCGCCGTGCGTACCATTGGTAGTGGTATTGTTTCACTCAAATTTTTACTGTCATGAAAAGCAACGTAAAGCAAAGTTTATTTTACTTCGTCCCACTTTCCTTACTCTTGATCTGCTGCGGCTGTCAAAAAGAACCCCCAGCCCCACCCAAGGCTAGCTTTACCGAAACGGACCCCTCCACCATCCAAGTCGATGCTAACTCTCCCGGCCGGGGCTACGAAGCCGAAATCATTCGTCACGTAGAAGGCCACGGTGTCCACTTGGACTTTGCCGAAAGAATTAACTTTCACTTTCCCGATGGCCATACCGAAGAACGAATCCTGGTAGACGGCTGTATCGCCCTCACCGAAACGGAACTGCGCGATCTAGTCGCCTTGGACGAAAGCGGTGACCGTCAGTACCGAACGTTCAACTTGGTTAGCCCCCAAACTATCAACGTCGTGGGCTACAATGGTGGCACCTACGCCCTGACTTCCAAAATGAGGACGGCACTGCAATGGGCCGTCAACAACTACAATGCCCTCAACATCAATCTCAACTTCAACTTGACCTTTACCACCAACCTCAGCAACGCCGACATCACGGTGTACCGCAACCCCTTCAACAACAACGCGGGAGGAGTAGCCGGCTTTCCTTCGGGCGGCCGGCCCCACCCCTTGGTACAAATCTACAACGGCATGGAAAGCTACAACACCAATACGGTCGAACACGTCATGACCCACGAGATCGGCCACTGCCTCGGTTTGCGCCACACCGATTATTTTAACCGCGCCAGTTGCGGGCAAAACGCCAACGAAGGGTCGGGTAGTGACGGAGCCGTTCACATTCCCGGTACCCCAACGGGGATCGACTGGAACTCGGTGATGTTGGCTTGCTTCAGCAACAATGAAGATGGGGAGTTTGGTTTTTACGATCGCGTCGCGCTGGAATTTTTGTACTAACCCCTCACCGTTGCGTACCACGATCGATCTACGGATCGAATAGCATCAACCAGTTCTATTTCACAAAGTCAGTACCGGACCTCCCTGCCAGGAGGTTCGGTATCTTTTGAAAAAGTAGGGTCGAAAGGCGAGTTAGATTCAACAATTGGTACGGTAGACAGCACCTAAACGGGAAAGTGGAGGTACTCGGGGGGAACGGCCTCACACAACCACACGCCATTGTCGGAGCGGTAGAAGGGATGGCCCGCGCGGTGCATCGCACCCGAGCGCACCCGTAGCAAAGCCAGCTTACCGTGACGGACGCCCACCTGCTGGGCCGTTTGTACATCCGCCGACAGGTGAACGTGGTGGCGTTGGCCCTTGATCAAACCCTTCTTGCGAATGGAAGCTAGAAAATGGGTAGCCGTACCGTGATACAATTCTTCCGGTGGCTCCAGTTGTTGGTAACCCAAGTCGACGGTGATGGAGTGCCCTTGGTTAGCGCGGATGCGTTGGCCATCTTCACTGAAGGCAAAACGCTTTTTATCGTTTTCTGCCACCACGAGTTCGAGCCTGGATCGATCAAAACCAGCTTCGCGTCTTTTCAAGGCCGCCACCAGTTGGGTCACTTCACACCAACCCCCCTCATCCAGTTCGAGCCCGAGTACCTGAGGGCGATGCCGCAGGGCGAGCGACATCAGCTTACTAATTCGTTTCATGGTCTTGGTGTTCATATCACTTGCTTTCCGAACAGAACAGCAGCTGGTGGGCCAATGGTTCCCCAGCCTCCGGTTTACCCGGAATTTCCCCAAGCTTCCAAGCGCTACAAGGTGTACAACATCACCCGTTCTTGTTTGCCCCGCAGCTCAATGTCGCCGAGAAAACGCGCCGCTTCAATCAGGGGCTCCTCCGCCGCAATGCGGTCCAGCAAGTACTTGGAGAGTAAGATATCTACCCCCAGCTGGTTGCACATCGACTGGATGCGCGCCGTGGTATTGAGTACATCGCCCGAGAAGGCGATGTCTTTTTTGACCAAACCAATTTCCCCAGCCATGACGTGACCGTAGTGTAGCCCCGCCTTAAACTCCGGCACCAAGCCGTAGGTATTGTGATAATATTCCGCGTTGGCTTGGATGGCGCGCTGGATGTCAAAAAAGCATTGGAGACAATAGGCCTGTTTGATGCCCCGATCGACCTTCCAGGTCACGACGATTTCGTCTCCCACGTACTGGTAAATCTGTCCCCGGTTGGCCAGGATGCTCTCGGTACTATCGCGGATGAAGTCGTAGAGCAAATTAAAATAACGCACCTCCCCCAATTTCTCGGCGATGGTCGTTGAAGAACGGAGGTCCAAAAACATAAAGATGCGTTCTTCACGCACGGGTCGGAAGTAGCGACCGAGCAAAAAGTCGGCAAAAACGATCGGACCGTATTTGTCACTCACCTTGAGGATGAAGATGGTAAAGGCATTGACCAGGGCCCAGGTGATGAAGCCCTTGAGAAAGGGTGGGGTCCCGATAAAGTCGATGGCGGCCTGGACCGTGTCGTCGGAAAAAAGGGCGACGCCCTCGCTCAAGTGGTGGTACCACATGCTCGCACCGAAGGAGACGAAGGTAAAAATAATCGAAAACCAAAAGCTCGTCCCCAGCAGTACGCGCCAGAAGGGCATCCGGCGGAGCCAGCCTTCCAGCACAAAAACCAAGAAGATACCCCCCAGTACGCCCCCCCGCAGGGCGGCGAATAACTGCACCCAGACCTGAATCGGAAAATCATCAGGGGGGAGGTGGTCGTAAGAGCGAAGGGTAATCCAATCCAGTATCGAAAAAAGTACCGTTAATATCATCCAGGCCAGGGTGATGAACAATACTTTTTTCACCTTGAGTCGGAAGTTGGAGCTAAGGCTTAACTTCATGTAATTTCATTTAGCCATGACCGCTTGGTCACGGATTTAGCCCTGTAGCAAACGCTTCACAATCCCCGAGATCATCTTGCCATCCGCCTTACCGGCGAGTTGCTTGGAGGCCAGGCCCATCACCTTGCCCATATCGCGCATGCTGCTGGCTCCAGTGTCGGCAATGATCTGGCTGATGATCGGTTCGAGGTCCGCTTCGCTCAATTGCTCGGGCAAATATTTCTCGATAATGATAATTTCTTCCCGCTCGGTTTGGGCGAGGTCCTCGCGGTTTTGCTTTTCGTAAATGGCCAGCGAATCCTTGCGCTGCTTGACCAATTTCTGTAGGAGTTTGATCTCCGACTCTTCGTTGAGGTCCTGACCGCTGCCGTCCGTCTTGACCAAGAGGATGGCCGATTTGATGGCGCGAATACCCCGCAGGGCCACTTGATCCTTGGCCTTCATCGCCGCTTTGAGATCCGTATTGATCTTGTCTTCGAGTTTCATGTTTTGACGTTTATGGTGATTCGATAAATCGGTGTATACAACAGCCACTATCCCGATTAGTTCCCCTCCTCAATGCACTGCCGCGTCAGCTCCTCCAGCAGGCCAACCAGCGTCCGCGTTTCCTCGATGTCGTTGGTGTAGATGCGGATGCGATCGGTGTAATCCGAGTCGTCGTCGCCTTGGTACTCCTTGATGACTTTCTCGCGTTTTCGAGTCGCCAGTTGGACGGAGAGGTTCTTGCCCGAGATCACAAAGTCAATGCTCTTGGGGTTGATATCGCTGAGGCTAAAATCGTAGAGGGTTTCGATGTCTTTGTTCTTGGTCGACCGAATTTGGGTCAGCTGGAGTTTGCAGGTCTCGCCCTCCTCCGTAGCGAGCGTTTGTTGGTAGCTAGCGGAGGAGAGTTCCACGTCCAACACCAGGGCGGTCGCCTGTTCAAACAGCTCCTCCTTCGATCGACCTTCGTAGGCATGGTCCGCAGCCATCGCATTACAAGAGTCGATTTGTTCGTTCAGCAGGTAAGCCAAGACCTTGGCCTGGTCCACCTCGTCGACGTAGAGCGACACGGTGTTGCGGTAGTTTTGCAATTCGCCGTCCCGAAGGTGTTGGATACGCCGCTCCTTGGCTTTGAGGGTCACCGATAGGGAGTTGGCGCTCGAGCTCACCGTTGCGCTTTTCTTACCAAAGTCAATGAGGTTGAAGGTAAAAATCTCCTGACCACTGGCGCCTTTCTCCGCCAGGGTTTCCCGCGTCAATTCCAATACGCAACTGCCCCGGAGGGATTGGTCGTACTCGGCCCGACCGGTACTGACCTTGGTGACGTAGCTGCCGATCAGCTCGGCCAGACCAGTCCCTTCCGTCAGCATACCGGCCAATCGCTCTCGTTCCAACTGCGTCGCCGCCGGGATCAACTCCTTGAGTACGGCGATGATGTTGCGCGCCTCCGCCGTCGTCTTGACCAGCACTTCCAGGTCATTGCTGTAATTCGCAAACGCCCCCTCCTCGTAGTTCTTGATCCAGCGATTGTTTTTATCCGCCCCCAGCTTGACCAATAACTTTTTTCCCACCACATTGATCTTAACCGACTTGCTGGACAGATCCGCCAGGTTCAGGTGCGCTTCGCGGGCCGTGTTTTTTTTATCGGTAAATTCGTTGGTCTTGAACTGGAGAAAATACTGGGGGGAGCCCAGTACCAGTTCCTGGTTGTAGGTATCGCCATCTGATTCGACGGTGCCGATATTTTGCTGTAAAAAGGCGAGTTGCTGGCCAAAATCCATGGCCGAAAAATCCAGCTTGCTCTGTTGCTGACCCGCTTTGATCAGGGCTTCGAAGGCATCGGAAAGCACGCGGAAGGCTTCGGCATCATTGACGGCGATGGTAAAGGTGTTGCGGTAATTTTCTTGTTCGTCATTGCGGTAGTACTTGATCATCCGCAGATTGTTGTCGGTCTTGATGGTCAGGTACATCACCTTGCCCCGTACTTCGCGGCGCAGCAGGCGCGCGTTCAGGTCGATGAGGTGAAACTCAAAGCGTTCCTCGTTGCTCTTGCCATTTTTCTCGGTAATCGTGGTGCGAAATTGAAGTTCCTCCGCTTCTTCCCCCACTAGGCTTAGGGATTGCTCAAAGCTACGGCCGTTGGCCTCAACGGTGGTGATGAGGCCGGCGGTATGATCCAGTTCGGCTTGCCAACCGGGCGACTGCGCCGGCAGTGCGGTCCAGCACAGGAGTAAGCTGCAGAGTAGGGGGTAGTAAGACATGTTTTTCTAGGTTTTATGAAGAACGATGGATGATTGCTTCGATTCGTTGGGTCAGTTGGAGGAAATCCGCCACCGAAAGCCGCTCGGGGCGTTGTTGGAAAAAATCTTCCTGGAGCATGGGGTGATCCGCTACGAAGGATTTGAGGGTATTCCGCAGCATTTTTCGCCGCTGGCCAAAGGTCTGTTTGACGATGCGCCGGAACAGCTTTTCGTCGCAGCCCAGATCGGTCCGCGGGCGGCGGCGGAGCCGGATCACTCCCGACTGGACTTTGGGTGGGGGTTGGAAGGCACTCTTGTCGACTTTGAACAGGTACTCTCCTTCGTACCAGGCTTGGACCAAGACGCTGATTACGCCGTAGGCTTTGCTGCCCGGCGGAGCCACCACCCGCTCCGCCACCTCGTGTTGGAACATGCCCACCAATTCCGGAACTTGCTGGCGGTATTCCAGCATTTTAAAAAGAATTTGGGAGGAGATGTTGTAGGGGAAATTACCAATCAGGGCAAAGGCACCATTCCCCATCACCTCTTCCAGCGGCAACCGCAGAAAGTCCGCCGCAATGAGGCGTTCGCCGAGTTGGGGATAGTACTTCTGCAGGTAATGGACCATGTCCCGGTCCGCCTCCACGACCAGCAGCTCGTAATCGCGGCCCAATAAATACTGGGTCAACATCCCCCGGCCGGGCCCAACCTCCAGTACACGCTCGTACGCCTCGGTCCGCTGCAAGCTATTGGCAATCTTTTCGGCGATGTCTTCCCGGTGCAAAAAGTGCTGTCCGTATGATTTCTTTGCTTTCAAATTATGATTTTATAAAAACGTAAAGTAGGTAGCTTCAAGCATTTAATTCCCATCCTGCGTTGGAAAGATTTATGTCAAGTTATTTATTTATCTTAGCGCAAATTTAGTAAAACCAGGCTGGAGTAAGTCCAAATCGACCACGTAGATAAATTGATGACTACCGATGAATACTAAAGTCTCGGTCGCAAGATCGTACAAAAGTAAAGATAACCTGATAATTTTGGCCGACTACGATGATTTCTCTTGGACCTCTGCGTTCTTGAGTGAGGCCGAATGCCGCTTCCTCCAGTCGGCCGCCCGTCGGGAATTATCGGATGTCTTACTCCCCCAGGCCCAGCGAGTCATCATTGTACAATTTGTAAAACGCAGCCCCCTGGAGGCCGAAGACCGGGAGAACGCCCGGATGGCCGGTTGCGATATCCTGGCCCAATTGAGCCACTACAAAATCGACTCCGTGGTACTCCTACAGCGCAGTCACAGCCTCCGATTCCGCGATTACCTCGAAGGCATGCTCCTGGGCAATTACCAGTTTCTCAAGTACTTCAAAGACAAAACCGCCAAGCGCAACCCACTGCGCCACATCCGATTGGAAAGCCAGGCCCTCTCCCGGGGCGAACTCCGGGAACTGCTGGCCGTGGTGCGCTCGACCTGTACCGCCCGCGACCTGGTCAACGAACCCCAATCCTACCTCTCCGCCGTCAAACTCAGTGAGGAGATCGAAGCCATCGGCCACGATGCGGGTTTTCGCGTGCGGGTACTCCACAAAAAAGACATCCAAAAGCTCAAAATGGGGGGGCTACTGGCGGTCAACCTGGGCAGCAAGTGCCCACCGACCTTTTCCATTCTCGAATGGAAACCCCGCCGTACCAAGAACCAACAACCCATCGTACTGGTCGGCAAGGGAGTCGTCTACGATACCGGCGGGATGAGCCTCAAACCGACCCCCAATTCGATGGACATGATGAAAAGCGATATGGCGGGAGCCGCTACCGTAGTCGGTACCATGATGGCCGCCGCCCTGGCCCAGCTACCCCTCCACCTGATCGCCCTGGTACCCTCCACCGACAATCGCCCCGGTCACGAAGCCTACGTACCCGGTGACGTAGTGACCATGTACAGTGGCAGCACCGTCGAAATTCTCAACACGGATGCCGAAGGTCGCCTGCTGCTGGCCGATGCCCTCCACTACGCCAAAAAGTACCAACCCGAATTGGTACTCGATTTTGCGACCCTCACGGGCTCCGCGGCACGCGCGGTGGGGCCCGAAGCGATTTGTTACATGGGGACCACCGATCATTCCATCAAAAGCGAGATCGAAGCCTCCGGCCAGGCCGTGTACGAACGATTGATCGAATTTCCCCTGTGGAAGGAGTATGGAGAATACCTCAAATCCAATATCGCGGACCTCAAAAACCTGGGGGGCAGCTCCTCCGGGATGATTACGGCGGGTAAATTTTTGGAACATTTCACCAGCTATCCCTGGCTACACTTTGATATTGCGGGCCCCGCCTTCCTCAAAAATGCGGACAGCTACCGCAGTAAGGATGGTACGGGGGTGGGCGTACGCCTTTTGTTTGACTTCCTAAAAAAATACAAGCAGGACTATGAGTAAGATGAAAATCGGGATTACCATCGGGGACATCAATGGCATCGGATTGGAAGTGATGCTGAAAACGCTGGCCAATCCCAATGTGGCAAAGGTTTGTACGCCGGTGATCTACGGGTCTTCAAAGATCCTCTCTTACCACCGAAACATCGTGGGTATCGAAAACTTTTCGGCCCACAGCGCCAGCTCCGCCGATCGCCTCAAGCACGATCGGGTCAACGTCATCAATTGCTGGCAAGAAGACGTCAACATCACCCTGGGCGTGATGTCAGAAAGCAGCGGCAAATACGCCAAGATTTCGCTCGAACAGGCCACCAATGATCTCAAACAGGGCTACATCGATGCCATCGTCACCGCTCCCTTCAATAAAAAAGCCATGCAACTCGCCGGCTTCGAATTTCCGGGCCATACCGAATACCTCACCCAAGCCTTCGATCGCCACGATAGCCTAATGCTCATGGTCAACGACGAGCTGCGCGTGGGGCTGGTCACCAACCACCTCCCCCTCGCCCAAGTAGCCGAGGCCATCACCAAAGAACAAGTCAGCCACAAGCTCGAATTGCTACACCGCTCCCTGACCCGCGATTTTGCGATCGAGCGGCCCATCATCGGCATCCTCGGCCTCAATCCCCACGCGGGTGACGAAGGGGTGCTGGGCCAGGAAGAGGAAAAATTTATCCGCCCGGTCATCATCGAATCCAAAAAGAAAGGCCTGATGGTGATGGGCCCCTTTCCCGCCGATGGCTTTTTTGGCTCCGGTCAGTACCGTAAGTTCGACGGCATCCTGGCCATGTACCACGACCAGGGCCTCGTCCCCTTCAAAGCCCTTTCCTTCGGCAACGGCGTCAACTTTACCGCCGGATTACCCGGTGTCCGTACCTCTCCCGATCACGGGACGGCCTACGCCATCGCGGGTAAAAATGAGGCCGATCCCTCTTCCTTTCGCCAAGCGCTCTTTCTGGCCATCGACGTCGCCCGCAATCGCCGCGACTACGACCAGATGCACGCCAATCCCATCAAACGCAACAAGAGCCAACGCAAGGGCGATGATTCCCGCCAGGAGAACAACCGCAACTAAGTCGGTCGATTCCCATTTCCACTAGCGCCGCCGACCATCGGATACTCGGGGCTGACGTCCCAACTGGCTCGCTCGGCTGTCGCCAGCGTAGCGAAGTCTGATGATGGCTTCGTCGTTGGGAACACTCGCCGGAGCGGTAGCCGGGGCCGGATTCGACGTCGTCGGTGCCTCGCCCGGTGGCCGTCCCGATGCGGGGGCTCCCGCCCGGGGGGGATCCCCGTGGCCCTCCTCCGGGGGGGGTGGGGTGGCTCCCGGGCTGGGGCGAGTGGGGGAAGCTACCACCGGCTCGCCCAAAATGAGGGGGGCTTCGTCGGATGTGGCGACGCGATTGGCGCCCCGTTGGTAGTCATCGGGAAGAACGTAGGCCGCGGGCACCTCGTAGCCCTCGGCCGCAATCTGCGGTATGGCGTCATCCAGCGTGCTGGTAAGAGGTCGCTCAGCGGTAGGCGCGTAGCTACTGCTGGGTAAAAAGCGATCCAGGTTAAAACGCGGGGCCGCGGCGATCGGGGGGGATGGAGCGGCTTGCTGCCATTGGGGAACCGTAGTTTCCAGCCGATCGTACTGGTCCAGTTGGTACCGCTCGATGGTGCGAATCAGCTTGCTGGCGTACTTCTGATCGGTGGCGTAGCCACAATTTTGCAGACCGCGGGCCCAAGCGGTATAGTCCGTGGTTTGGTAGGTAAACAGCACTTGGTAGCGGGGATTATCACGGAGGAAGTTGCTGTGATCCACAAAGGAACTCTCTACATCGTCGTAGGCCCGAAAGCAGGACTTGACCAAGCGGCCGTTTTGGTAGTCATCATCTTCGATGTAATAGGTGGGGCCCGTCCAATAGTCTTTGCATTTGATCCCAAAGTAGTTGTTGGAAGAACGGGCGAGCGTTCCCTCTCCCCAGGCGGATTCGTGAATGGCCTGGGCCAAGGTGATGCTGGCGGGAATGCCACTGCGGTGCATCTCGCGGATGGCGATGTCCTTGAACTTGCTGATGTAGCTGGGGGAATCGACGGAAGTGGAATGAGCGGTGGGGACCAAAAGCCCCAACAGACAAAACGCCAAAAGGACGAAACGTTGCTTTCTCATGGTGCGCGGTTTTGTGGATGTAAAAATGTACACCAGTACCCACACCAGCGGCGAAGCCTAAAGCAAGGGCAAGGGGTAAGTAACTGGAGTATGACGGTCGGAGACCGTTGCCATTTTACTTACTTCTTGCCTTCTCATAGGAATTAGTTTCTCATAGTAAGTAAAAGCGGCGTTCCCAACAAATATTTAAATAAATACCATATAAAAGCAAGTCCCTTGGAACGCTGAGGCACATTTTATGTGACGTTAAAATTCCATGTAAAAAATATTTAATGTCAAAGAACGCAGCAAATTTTTCGAAGCTTTTTACCACCTACAAGCGACTGACATTCAGTTTATTAAGCAATAACTGCATTCAAAATTCAAACGTCCCCTCATTTTGAATATAATTTATTTTTATGTAACAAAAAAATAATACTTCTCCCCCTCTTTTCCAGCCCCTCTCCCCCGCCATCCCCTTTTCGCAAGCTCCCGATTGGATTTCTGGCAGCGTATTTGTATTCAACACATTAAATATTTTAAATATTTGTTTTCCACCACTATCCTCCCCGGGATTTAAACTAAGAACACCATGAGAAATTTATCCCTCCTCTGCTGGTTCCTACTTGGCCTGAGTAGTGCCCTTGCTCAACCCATGCCCCAGCCCCCCATCACCGCCGATGCCTTCTACCAAAGAGGGGCCCTACTCCACGACCAACAGCAACTCGAAACCGCCATCGACTTTTACACCGAAGCCCTCCGACTCGATGCCCAGCACGATAAGGCCCTCTACAATCGGGGCCTCGCCTATTACGTCCAAGCTAAGTATCGCAAGGCCCTGTACGACTTTGACCGCGTCCTGCGCCTCCTGCCCGACGATCAGGTTGCCTACGAGCACCGGGCGCGCCTGCGCTTTTTGCTGCAGGACCAGGAGGGAGCGCTCCAGGATTACGACCGAGTGGTGAGCCGCCAACCCAATTGCGTTCTCCACGTCAATCGGGGCATCGTTTATTTGGAGCGGGGACAGTGGGCCAAGGCCCTCGAAGATTTTGAAGCCGCGCTGACCTTCGACGAAGGCGATCAGGAGGCTTGGAACGGGAAGGGAGACGTTTATTTTGCCTACGAAAAATACGAGGAAGCCCTCCGTTATTACGACCGGGCCCTCGCCCTCCACCCCGGCGACGCCCGCTCCCTAAACAACCGGGCCAATGCCTACCGCCAACTCGGCCGCAGCACCGAAGCCCTCCGCAGTTTTGACGAAGCCCTCGCCCGGGAAAACCACCCCGAAATCCTCACCAACCGGGGCTTTTACGCCCTCGAACGGGGCGAATACACCCGGGCCCTCGCCGATTGCGAAGCGGCCTCGCGACTCGACTACCGCAACGACCGAGCCTACTACGGCATTGGCGTGGCGTGTATCCACCTCGCTAAGTACGAGCGGGCCCTCGAAAATTTGGATAAATCCATCGAACTCAACCCCAAGGTGGCGGACTACTTTTTCCAACGGGCTCGGGCTACTTTTCAGCTGGCCCAATACGAAGAGGCCCGCCACGACCTGGAAAAAGCCAGGGACCTCGGTGCCGCTGCCGAACCCGTACAAGCCCTTCTCCAGCAGTGCTACGACGCACTCGACGAGCAAACCGTGGCCCGCAGCGGTGGCTACGACGAAGAACTTTTTGACCAGACCGATATCCTGCAACAGCCAGCGGCCAAGCCCTTTACGGAAAAGGGCGTACCGCTAATCGGCAACGAACGGGAGCAAATCCAGTACGCCCTCGAATTGTACCAGGGGAAGCGTTTTGATCGGGCCATTGCTGCGTACAGCGAAGTCCTGGAGCAGAACCCCGAACAGTTTGCCGCTTACTGTGGGCGGGCGGACGCCAAGCTTCAATTGGGACAAGCCAGCGCCGCCGTCGAAGACTATACCTTGGCCATCGAATACCACGGCGACTGTACCGAGGCCTTCTTCGGTCGGGGCAATGCGTACTACCGCAGTGGGGACTGGCGCCGAGCCATCGGCGATTACAGTACGGCGATCTCCCTAAACCGCCAGTTGGCCAAGGGCTACTTTATGCGGGCCCAGGCCCTGACGAAGCTCGATGCGGACCCACAAGCCCTTCGAGACTACGATAAGTATTTGACGTTCAGGCCAGTAGATGCCGACGCCCTCTACAATCGGGCGGGGCTCCGCTGGAGTACTGGCAACATTTTTGGAGCTTTGCAGGACTATGAGCGGGCCTTAGCCATCCATCCAAAATCCGGACGACTGTATCTCAATCGTGGTCGATTGCACTACGCCAACAATGATTTGCGACGGGCCGATGAGGATTTCAGTCGGGCCATCCAGAACGGTACGGACTCGCCGGAGGTGTATTTCTACCGGGGCGTTGGTCGCTACGAGCTGGGGCAATTTGCCGAGGCCATTACCGATTTTGATACGGCGCTACGGGCCCAGCCCGAGGAGGCCAGCCGCTACTACTACCGTCGGGCCCTGGCCCAACACCAACTGGGGCAGTGGCGCAAAGCCATCGGCGACTACCAGCGGGTACTGAGTGTGTGGACCCACCACGAGGGGGCGCAGTATCACTTGCAACTGGCCCAGGCCCTACGCCGCCCCGAGTCGATCCAGCCCGTGGCTGAACGGACGGATTCCGAACTCTCGCAGGCGTCAATGGGCTGGTAGACGGATAAAATAAGGGCTGAAGACAAGTAGGAAACAGTCGGATAAGCCCGCCTTAATGAAAAATTAACAGTTTATTTTTTAAAAATATGTTAATTTTGCAGCATCATTTCAACGAACTAGGCTTTTGGGTATTTAGTAGCTACCCAATTCACTTTACGGGTCTATATCTTCTAAACAAACATTAATTCTTTGGATTATGAATGAGAAAGCGGAAAAAACACGTTACAGTGACCTGGAGTTGGAGGAGTTTAAGCAGATCATCGACAAGAAATTAAAGGAGTCGCGGGAGCAACTCAACTTCTACATGAACCAGTTGGCCGATCGCGCCGATAATCCCGACTCAAAAATCAAAGGACTCGATGATGGCATTGGCACCGCCGAAAACGAACGGATCACGACCATGGCAGCACGCTTGAAAAAGCACGTTCAGCATTTGGAAAACGCCAACATCAGGATTCGGAACAAAGTCTACGGGGTTTGCCGCGAAACGGGTAAATTGATCGCTAAGGAACGACTCCGTGCCGTACCGCACGCGACGCTCAGTATTGCCGCCAAACAAAGTAAGATTCGCCGATAGTCTAACTTCTACCAACACACTTCCATCAAAAATAGTGATTGTGTCGATCGATCTGGCATAATCACTATTTTTCGTTTATATTCGTTGCGTTTTCCAAGCACTCCAAATCGTTTCGCCCTTGAGTCGGTCCGTCAAGCTCTCCCTCATCATTTTGCTCGTCCTGGTACTCGACCAGGCACTAAAGTTCTGGGTCAAAACCAGCATGCAGTACGATACCAGCTTTGACTTGCTGGGGCTCTCCTGGGCCAAGATCCGTTTTGTCGAAAACAATGGGATGGCTTTCGGGATTGAAATTGGCAACAGTGAGGAAAGTAGGATGCTCGGGAAATACGCCCTGAGTGTGTTCCGCATCATTGCCGTGATCTTTTTGTTGTACTACCTGCGACTGCTGGAGAAAAAAGGGGCTTCGATGGGTTTGTTGGTCAGCTTCGCCTTCGTGCTGGCCGGTGCCATTGGCAACATCATCGACAGTGCCTTTTACGGAATGATCTTTAGCGAGTCGGTCCGCCACGGCGAGATCGCCACCCTCTTCCCGGAGGGTGGGGGCTATTCGGGTTTTCTACGGGGCAAGGTGGTCGACATGTTTTATTTTGAAATTGCGCGGGGTTACTTTCCCGCGTGGTTCCCCTTTTGGAAGGGGGAGGAGTACATCTTCTTTCGCCCCGTTTTCAATATCGCCGATACCGCCATCACCACGGGGGTACTGAGCATCATTGTATTCTACCGCCGCTTCTTTAGCGAGTTCGAGGAAGAGCGCACTATCACCAGCCCAACGGAGGAGGAAGTAACCGCCGAAAGTAGCACGACGGAAACCGAAGCGCCAACGAAGCCAAGGGCTTCCGGCGAGGAGGAGGAGTAACGAAGCGGGGGGGGGGGCCGAACAAGCCCCCCCCCGAAAAAAAAAAAAAAGTAAAATTAAT
>CALCCH010000061.1 GCA_937899855.1 uncultured Saprospirales bacterium
ACATCCCGGCCATGGTCCTGGGCTTGCGCTATACCCCCCGCCCCTGGACCGAAACCCGTTACACCCACCTCGATGGGAAACGGCCCCCCCCCAAACGCCGCTGGGGCGCACACGGCAGCCTGGGCCTCGGACTGCGGGAACGCGGTGCCGCCGGCGGTCCCCGCAATCCCATCTACTTGGCTACCGCCGCCGTCACCTACGCCAATGCCAAGTTCAATCGCTTTATGCTCGGTGCGGAGTTTGAGTTCAACCGCGGTGTATTCCTCTTCGGGCAACACGTCGGTGAATTTGAAAACCGGCAGGAAGCCCTGCGTCGCTCGATGCGCTGGATGCTCTTTGTGGGGGACGAGCTACAGTACCACAACTTTAGCATTTCGATGCAGGTGGGTTTTTACTTGCATCCCGTCTACCTGGGGGTATTCCCCCTCTACAACCGCTTTGTGGTGCGCTACTATCTCCCCCCGCTGCGATCCTCCAAGGGCCGCTTCTACTTGGCCCTTCAGCTTAAGTCCCACCTCATCATTGCGGAGTACTTCTCCTTCTCCGGTGGCGTGCGTTTTTAGGTCCATTTATCCCTATTTCTTAAGTCCGACCTTCTGCCGCACGCTTGGCTACCGCTCCTCCTGATGGTCCCACGCTCGTTTTCTGCTCCATCTGGTTGCTTCTGAAAGCGTACTCCGGTACCCACTGCGTGAGCGATTCCCGCTGGATTAATTGTGGTTCTAACGCCCTCCATCATATGCGGAAAATAAAAATTGGCCCGACCCAACGACCTGCTCAACTTTTGCCACTACTTATTTGTTGCTTTTGCTGTTGTTCGGACAAATAGCTATCTTTCTACAAGTGTGAGGATCGCTATCCGTATCTACCAGACGAAAAACAAAACCCTATCCATGAAAATTGGCATACTAAAAGAAGACCAAGATCGCCGGGTATCCCTTACCCCGGATACGCTCGCAAAAAACGCGCAACTGGTGGCGCAGTATCTTCTGGAAAAAGATGCCGGCCAGTCCGCAGGCTATGCGGACGCCGCCTACGGAGACACGGTGAGCGTCCACGATCGCGCGACCATTCTCCGCGAAGCGGACCTGATCGTCAGCATCCACCCTCCCAACGAGGCCGACCTGGCCCAAATCAAGCCCCAAACGGTCTTGGTATCGCTCTTCCAGCCCTATTTTGATCAGGAAGTGAGCGATCGGCTGCGCCAACGCACGCTACGGGCCTTTAGTCTCGACATGATTCCGCGGACCACCCTCGCCCAGGCCATGGATGTACTTTCCTCGATGGCCTCGGTTTCTGGCTACCAAGCCGTCCTGATGGCCGCCAATCACCTTCCCCGCTACTTTCCCATGATGATCACCGCCGCCGGAAGCATCCGCCCGGCCAAGGTATTGGTACTCGGAGCGGGCGTCGCCGGATTACAGGCAATCGCCACGGCTAAGCGGCTCGGCGCCATGGTGGAGGCCTTCGATGTACGCAAGGCAGCCAAGGAAGAGGTCGAGAGCTTGGGGGCAAAATTTGTGGAGGTAGCAGGCGCGCGCGACGATGCCGGTGCCGGTGGATACGCCGTAGACCAAAGTGAGGAGTTTCTCCAACGCCAACAGCAGGAGGTCCAGAATCGGGCAACCAAGTCGGATGTTATCATTGCCACCGCACAAATTCGTGGTCGCAAGGCTCCCATCCTGGTCCGCAAGGAATCCATCGCCCAGATGAAGCCCGGCTCCGTGATCGTCGACCTGGCGGCCTCCACGGGGGGCAACTGCGAACTGACCGAGGACCAAAAGATCATCGAGCGTCACGGGGTGACCATCATCGGCAATTCCAACCTGGCCGAAACCATGCCCCAGGATGCCAGCTCCCTGTTTAGCAATAACCTGATGAATTTTCTGCGCTTGCTCATCGTAGAGGGCGAGCTACAGCTCGATTTGGACAACGAAATTATCGCGGGATCTTACATCACGCCCTAAGCCTTAAAACCAAATAACCAATGGAAGCGATTCTCCAATTTTTTGACAATAACTTACTCCTCATCTATCTGCTCCTCTTCACCATTATCCTTGGTTTTGAAGTGATCTCCAAAGTCCCCTCCGTCCTGCACACACCGCTGATGTCGGGGGCCAATGCCATTAGTGGCGTGGTCATTATCGGTGCCATCATCCTCATCCGCCAGGCGGCTCCGGACGACTACTGGACCCTGGGACTCGGTACGCTGGGTGTGGTGCTGGGAATGACCAATGTGGTGGGGGGATTTGCCGTTACGGATCGTATGTTGGAAATGTTTAAAAAGAAAAAATAGCCATGTTGACCTCCTTTCTCAATTTATCCTACCTGCTGGGAGCCCTGACTTTTGTGATCGGTCTGCGTCGACTGAGCTCCCCCGATACCGCCCGCCGGGGCAATGGCCTGGCCGCCCTAGGGATGGGCATCGCCATTATTGCCACCATGGTATACCCCTTTACGGATGCCCCCAACAACTACCTCTGGATCGTGGTCGGGATGCTACTCGGCGGTGCCATCGGCTGGTGGAGTGCCCAAAAGGTACAGATGACCGCCATGCCACAGATGGTTTCCATCTTCAACGGACTGGGGGGCGCCTGCGCGGTAGTCCTCGCCATGCTGGAGCTCCTGAGCTTCTACGCGGGGGAACGCAGCCTGGATACCGGTGCCCTCTTTATCGTTTTGCTCGCCCTGCTCATCGGAGCGGTCTCCTTCACGGGGAGCCTGCTGGCCTTTGGCAAGTTGCAGGGCCTCGTAAAGGACAAACACGTTTACCTACCCGGTCACCAGTGGATCAATATTTTTTTCCTAATTGCCACCATTGGGCTGGTGACCTTTCTCCTAGTCCAAGGCTCTAGTATCGGTAGTATCGGAGCCATTGTGCTGATGATCCTCACCCTGGTCTACGGCTTTTCCTTCGTCGCCCCCATCGGTGGGGCCGACATGCCAGTCGTCATCTCCTTGCTCAACTCGTTTACCGGGCTGTCGGCCGCCGCCGCGGGCTTGATCTATGGCAACCAAATCATGCTGGTGGGAGGAATCCTCGTGGGGGCTTCGGGAACGATCCTGACGGTACTCATGTGCCAGGCAATGAACCGCTCCCTGCTCAACGTGCTGATCGGTGGATTCGGTGGTGGTGGTGGGGCACCGAGCAAAGGCGCCGTGGGGGATCAAGTGGCAAAAGAAGTGACCCGCAACGATGCGGCGATCCAGCTCTTCTACTCCAATTCGGTGATGTTTGTCCCGGGCTACGGACTGGCCGTGGCCCAGGCTCAAAAAGCCATCAAAGAACTCGATGATCTGCTGAGTGCCAATGGCGTCGAAGTGCGTTACGCCATCCACCCGGTGGCGGGGCGCATGCCGGGGCACATGAACGTACTGCTGGCCGAAGCGGACGTCCCCTACGCCCAGCTACTCGACCTCGACGAGGCCAATGACCTCTTCGCCAATACCGATATCGTCGTTGTCGTAGGAGCCAATGACGTGGTCAATCCCGCTGCCCTCGACGATCCGGGGAGCCCCATTTACGGGATGCCCGTCCTGCAGGTTTGGGAAGCAAAGAACGTCATCGTACTCAAGCGAAGCATGAGCACGGGTTACGCGGGCATCCAAAACCAACTCTTTTTCCACGATAAAAACCGCATGCTGTTCGGCGACGCTAAGAAGTCCCTCCAGGCATTGATTGGAGAGGTAAAGAGCTTGTAGCGTTTAACGCTAACGCGAGATCCACCCCATCACGAGGGTATGATCGGCCCGGTAGCCTTGCTGGCTGTCCTCAAAATGTTCGTAACGATTGGTATTCGTCAGCTCGACGAATTCCCATTCCCGGCCCTCGGCGTCTTGCTGCCGGGCTAGGATACGAAAGCCCGTTCCCATCTTGATGCGTCCCAGTTGATTGCCTCGAAATTGTCCACCCTGACAAGGATCGTTGATGGGATTGTCCTTGATTTTCGGTCCACTGCGCAGGACCACCCCTTGCCGGATTTCACTGCTACCCAAGTCCTCCTTGGGCAGCACCTCGGGAAAGGCAGTGGCCTCCGTCCAGATGAGGTATTCGTAATCCCGGATGGCCCATTCTCCTTTTCCGATGCGCCATTCGAGGAAATAATTGTCGTAGTGGCAACAGCAGGCCTCGCTGCGGATACGCACGATGGTTTGGTCGCCTTCGCGATAGATGCGGTGCAAGGTACCCGGAATGCGTGTCTGGAAGACCTGGTAACGTTGACCCGTGGTATCGAGGCTGAGCATCACGGAAAGTTCGGGATAGGGGCAGCCCGTCCGAAAAATCCAGTCGGGTAAACCATCCTGGTTGAGGTCAATTTTGCGGGATGAGGCCGCTTCGTAAGCGCGCCCGGTGTCTTCGCCGCAGGCCAGCTGGAGGTCGCGGGGAAGGGCTTCGAGCTCCGCGGCGCTAAAGGTTTGTAACAGGGGATCATTCCAATCCATGGCACCCTGTTGAAGCTCGTTGATCAGGGGAGGAACGGAGGAATCTGGTGCAACGCTAAATAAGCTTATTGCGAGGAATAAGGTGGTGATTGACATGGGATAAATATGGGTTGTTAACAAACTAAGCGACGGTGCAACATTACTTTGGGCATTCCAGACTGAAGAGAGCAATCAAACAGTGGACCATTAGGGGGGAGAATCGTCCGTATTGCCAGTCGTTGGGGGGGAGAACGCGTAATAATTCCGTCAAAATCAGTGGGATAGGCGCTTTGCCCGCTCCGCACTAGTCTGTAACCAATTTATCCTTTACTGGTTCAATTGGATTCCAAATAGTTTTCTTTAAAGAAGGGCCGGTAGCTCTCTACGGACTTTTGTTTGAGAATTTGACGGTAGTTTGACTGACTGACCGCAAACATCTCATAGCTGACCGAGCTGGCGAAAAAATCCTGGTCATTTTGTAAAATCCCGTTGTAGTAGCGCATGGCGGTATCCTTGTCCTTGAAGCGGCGGATGACCAAAATCGGTAGGCTGGTATCGGATCCCAGGTAGATATTGGAGATCCGGAGGCGGTCGAGTTGGTGGTATTGTCGGTTGTAATCCGACACTACGATCTTGGCGTCGTTGAGTTTGATCGAATTGTTTTTGAGGGCGATGATAAAGTAATGGACCTGCGTATCGTCGACTTTGAAGCTGCCGCCCACCTTGGTGGCCGCGTTGCGTACGCCGGCTACGTTCTGGTCGCCAAGTACCCGAAGAATTTCCTTGGCCCGGGTCTGCTCGTCCGTATTGGGGAATTGGGCCACGACATTCCGTAGGGCTTTGATGTATTCTTCCTTGCCCTTGAGCTTACCCTGACTCATGGCCCCTAGGAGGGCAAATTTGGCCTGGAGGTCATTGGTTTTTCCAAACGTTTGGGTGGCTTGGACCACGCGCTGGTCTACCTCTTCATACTTGCGTTGCTGGAAGAGCGAGTAGGTCTCCTGGTAGTACACATTCAATCGATCGCGTTCGGCTTGGGCCTGGTTTTTAAAGTCCGGGTCGGTGAGGGCTTGAGCGTAAAGCGATTTGGGATACTTGTTGGTAATCTTGGTATAGTACTCCTGCGCTTTGGCAGTATTGCCTTCCTCGTTGAAAATGACGTACAACAGGTACCAAGCTTCGAGTTCTTTATCGTTGCGGGGGAAGCGATTTGACAAATCCTCTAGGGTCTCGATGGCCAGGTTATTTTTCTCCAGCCGGTCCTTGTACAGGGTACCCAGGGTAAAGAGCGCTTCGGTGATTTCCTTTTTGGCGGCCTTGATCTGTTGTGGGGTTTGGGGAACGTCCTTAAAAATCTTGTCGATGTCGGCCTGGGTCAACTCGCGGTCGATTTGCTCGGCATCCGCCCCCGCGACTTCTTCCCCAAGTTCCCGCCGGCTAGAGCGTCGCCAATTGTCTTCCAAGGAGCGGTCGCCCCAGCGTTTTTCGAAGTCCCTACGCCCCTTTTTGAGTTTTTTATCATCGTAGGCAAAGAAGTTGCTGCCATTGCTGCTGCGGCCGCTGGTACCGCCCCCGCCGGATAATTTCGTTGCCTCCGCGAGGCGGCGTTCCTCCTCGGCCTTACGGATTTGATAGGCGAGCTCCTTGCGCTCCTGGTCAGTCATATTGGTGATGGCGAGCAGGCTATCCTGTAGGGCAATGATTTCCAAATTCTTGGCGATGTCGGTCAAGTTGTCGCGGAAGGCTTCGGTAGGTTTGTAGCGTTCGTCCGTTTTGGGCAGGGCCATCAGGGCGCTGTCCAGGGCGTACTTGGCATCGACGTACTGCTCGCGATCGTAGTACAACTGGGAGAGCAGCAGGTGGGATTCGGCGGCTTGGGCTTGGTTGCCCGTCTTCATGCTCAGGGAAGTCCTGAGGTATTTGATGGCCTGGACCACATCGTTCTCCTTGATGGCGATTTGGGCCAGGGCGAAATAAATCTGGTCTTCGTAGCCATCGTTTTTGGTATCCTTGAGCATTTGCTCGAGGTTCTTGATGGCTTGCTCGGAGCTGACCTTTCCACTCAGCCAGGCGTTTTGGGCCACGTTGAGCCGGGAGCTGAACTCCATTTCGTAGCTGGGGCTAAACTTCAGGGCCCGCTCAAAACTGGCTACGGCTTGGTCGCCCCGGCCTTCCTGCTGGTGAATCTGGGCTACGATGTAGGAGTAGCGGGCTTTTTCCGACCGGTTGTTGGACAGCTCGATGGCTTCTTCCAGGGGGGGAATGACCTTGTCGTAGTCCTTGCGCTCCATGCTGAGGTAGGCCTGGGCCACCACCAAGTCCTTGCGGAGGCTTTCAAAGGTTTGGGGATCGCGGTCTAGCTTTTGGAGAATGACTTCCGCCTCGGAAAACATATCGCGTTCGATATAAGTCCGAGCCAGCCACAGCTGGCCTTCCTGATAGGCGGGTTTGTGCTTTAGGAAATAGCTTTCGGGGTCGTCTTTCTTGTCCTCCTCCTCTTTTTCCGTGGTCTTGTCCTTGCTTTTGGTACTTTTGGTACTGCTTTTTTTGGTGCTGGTACTCGGGCTTGGGCTTGGGGAGCTGCTGCGCTCTACCTCTTCCGGTTCGCCATCACTACTACTGGGGGCGCTTTCCTTGGTCGTCGCGCTGTCGCTCCCTTCCTTTTTCTCGGGACGTTTGCGCTTCTTACCGCTGTTGAAGCTGGTGGATTTTTTCTTTTTACTGCCCGAGCTGCTTTCCGGTCTTTTGCGTTTCTTTTTGCCGCTACTACTGGAGGAAGTGCTGGGCTTCTTTT
This sequence comes from uncultured Saprospirales bacterium, assembly GCA_937899855.1. Classification (GTDB taxonomy): domain Bacteria; phylum Bacteroidota; class Bacteroidia; order Chitinophagales; family Saprospiraceae; genus CALLVY01. The sequence goes on from CALCCH010000061.1 coordinate 7,217, forward strand.
TCTTTTTCTTGGTGCTTTTGGTTTTGGAATCGTCCTCGGGTCTTTTGCGCTTTTTGCCCGAGGAGGAGGTGCTGGTCGTACGTTTCTTGCTACCGGAGGAAGTACTGGGGCGCCGTTTTTTCCGCTTTTTCTTTTTCTTACTTCCCGCCCGCTCCCGGGCCGCCATCGCCTCGGGGCTGTATTCGGCGGCTAGGAACTCAAAAGCTTCCTGGGCATCTTCGTAACTTTGTTTGACGTACTGCGCCTTGCCGAGGAGTAGGTAGCAATCGTCGGTCCAGTGGCTTTCGTCGCGGTGGAGATTGACCACCACCGACACCTTTTTGATGGCTTCGTCCAGATTGCCCGCCTCCGAGGTCGCATTGGGGTTGGCCACGTAGGGGTAGATTTCCAAAATCTTATTATAATTGTCGCGGTACTGGTCGCTGAGTTTGGTAATACTCAGGGTAAGCAGTTCGTTAGCATTGAAGTAGCCGTTGTATTTTGCGGTGGTATTGTGGTAAAATTTCTTGAGTTTGCTAGATTCTCCGCGCTTTTTCTGCGTCGTACAAGCCGCCAGGACCAAAACCAGCAAGGTGAGCCCGAGTAAGCTGGCGAGTCGATTTAAACTATTCCGTTGTTGAAGTGCGTTCATACGATGGAGTTGTAACTGAATTACATCATTTGGTATACTGCTCAGACGGATACAAAGTTTCAGTTTTCAGACACCGAGAATTCTTTGTACACGGGCATATAATTAAACATTAAAGGGTACAAATTTATTTTAATTTTCTAAAACTTAATCCAAGTTGTGGGCATTGAAATTCGGGAGGGTGACTTTTTAATCCCGGTCCGGTCCCCATTCCCGACCTGGGGCCCCCCAACTGGAGCAAAATAAGACGCGATGTCCGACGAAAACAAGGCAGGTGAAAAATGGATGGATAAGCTGCGGCATCATTACCGGATGGTAATCATGAACGACGAAACCTTTGAGGAGGTGAGCTCCTACAAGCTCTCGTTGCTCAACGTCTACATCATGATCAGCTCCGTGGTGGTACTGGTGGCCTTGCTCATCATCGGATTGATCGTATTTACCCCCCTCAAACGCTACATTCCCGGCTATGGCGACGACCGGGTACACTCCGAATTGATGGAAATGAACGAGGGACTCCAAGCTATGGAAGAGCAATTAGCGGCCCAAAAAGCGTATACGGACAATTTTCGGCGCATTTTGGTGGGAAATGTGGAGACCGAAGCCGAAGTGGGGGAGGAAGCCATTGCCTCGCCCGATAGCCTACAATCGGTGGCCCGAATCGAGGAGGATGAGCTGCTGCGGGAAGAAACCAAGCTGACCGAGCAGATTCAGGCCCGCGAACTGTCCGAATTGGATGGCAGCTACCGCTCCCGGGAAATTCCCCTGGAGCAGTTGTACTTCGTTCCCCCCGTTTCGGGAATCATCAGCGCGGTTTTTGAACCCGAGATTCGGCATTTCGGAACCGATGTACTCGCCCCCAAAAATACCCCGGTCAAGTCGGCCATGGACGGCTTCGTCTTCTTTTCCGATTGGACGGTGGAGACGGGGCTCACCATCGGGGTACAGAACGCCAATGATGTCATCACCTTATACAAACACAATTCGGCCCTACTCAAAAAAATGGGCGACTACGTCAAGGCCGGTGAAGCCCTGGCCATCATCGGCAACTCCGGGATGGAATCGGATGGGCCGCACCTGCACTTCGAATTGTGGCACCGAGGACAGCCCGTCGATCCCATGCTCTACCTCAATTTTGAGTAAAAACGAGCCGAATCTACGGCCCGGTCGACCGTTCCCAGCCTCGGCAAGCCTCCCAATACCGATGCCTCCCGCCGATCGGCTTCGTGTATCTTCAACATTAAATTTCAGCCCATGTATTGCCAAACGTGGTATCTATGGACTTTTTGTTATAATTTTGTGCGATCACTCTGAATTACGCTTGCATTGGTGATGGGAAAAGCCTCGAGTGCGAGAAGCTCACTCGAGCGAAGAGCAGTTTTAATTTTTAAAAGAAAAATTATGGAGTATAAACAAGAATTGGAAAAGGTCTTCAACCAAAAGGGAGAGGCCATCAGCCCCGTACTTCCCGAAAACGTAAAGAATTTTCTGATCGACATCGACGGTACCATTTGTGACGATATCCCCAATGAAGAGCCCGAACGGATGGCTACCTGCCTCCCTTATCCCGACGCCCTCAAAATGTTGAACAAGTGGTACGCCGAGGGACACGTTATTTACTTCTTTACCTCGCGCACCGAGGAACACCGTGAAGTGACCGAAACCTGGCTCAATAAGCACGGATTCGAATACCACGGCATCCTGTTCGGTAAGCCCCGCGGGGGCAATTACCACTGGATTGACAATCACATCGTCAAAGCCACGCGATTCAAAGGGAAGTTTACCGATTTGGTCGTCAAAACCAAGGACATCGAAGTTTTTGACAAGTAGCCACCGGCTCCGGCCTTTTCCCCAAGCCGCCCCATCTCGAAATACCCTACCGACCACGACGATCGGTAGGGTATTTCTGTGGGGGAGGGGTCAAATCTTACGCTGTAGAAGGTCGCGTAGGGCGCCTTCTAGTTCGGGAAACTGAAACTGGAATCCCAGTTTTTCGATTTTTTCGGAGGATACGCGGGTGCTGAAGAGGAGCATGTCGGCCATTTCGCCCATGGCTAGCCGTAGGGCGGGGGCTGGAGCGGGTACGATGAGGGCCCGTTTGTCCATCGCCTTAGCGATCGTCCGGGCAATTTGCTCGACCGTAGCGGGCTGGGGGCCCACCGCATTGTAAGAGCCCCGGTAAGTCTCCCGTTCCAGGGCCTCGATAAACATCCGGCAGAGGTCGTCGAGGTGAATCCAGGAGTAATATTGCCGTCCATTGCCGAAGTAGGCACCCACGTTGACCATGTAGGAAGGCAACATCTTTTGCAGGGCTCCGCCCCGGGTAGAAAGCACGATGCCGATGCGAAAGACGACCGTCCGCATCCCACTCTGGGCGATGGGTTCGATGGCCTTCTCCCATTCCAGCACGCTGTCCGTCAAAAAACCCTGACCGGGCTCGGCCGTTTCCGCCGCCGTCCGCTCTCCCGTGTGGCCGTAGTAACCGACCGCGGAGGCCGATAAGTAAGCCTTGGGGGGCGTATCAAGGTCCTGAAAGACCCGGTTGAGCAATTCGTTGCCCTTGACCCGGCTGTCGATGATGAGTTGCTTGCGCGATTTGGACCAGAGGCGATCCGCAATACCGGCACCGGCGAGGTTGATGACGTAATCGGCCTCGGCCACCGCTTCGGCGTCGATGCTTTGCCGATCGAGGTCCCAGGCGTAGCGGGGGACGGCGGCGCCGGGGTCGGCCCGGCGACTGAGGTGGCTTACGCGGTAGCCCTTGGCTTGTAATAAGGTGGTCAGACGGCTTCCGACCAGGCCACTCCCTCCTGCAATCAAAACTGTTGGCATAGTTTATTTTAACTTTTGAATGATAACAGGTAAATGTTTTAATGGTTGGACCCGGCCCTCGGATTAATTTTTTAGCTATCTTTCCTTCTGATTTCCCTAATTGATCTAACCCGTCCGTATGCCTCGGTGCTTCGTATCTATTTTCCTGTGGGGGCTGTTGATGATCGGGGGCTGGCGCTGCTCCGGCGATCGTCCCGCGCTCCCCGACGCCCTGCGCATTCGCCTAGCCGGCGAACCCGACGGATTGCATCCCCTCCTGGCCAGATCGACCTATTCCTGGCAACTCATCGACCTCCTCTTTCAACCCCTCCTGCAGTTTGATCCCGAAAGCCTGGACTTGGTCCCCGTACTGGCCGTAGCCTCCCCCGAAGTACGCCCCTGGAACGATGCGGCGACGACGGGACTGGCCTATACCTTCGAGATTCGCGAAGCGGCCCGCTGGGACGATGGGACGGCCATTCTGGCCAGCGACTACGTTTTTACCCTCAAGTGCATTTTCAATCCCCTCATTTCCAATATCTTTCGGTCCTACCTCGACTTTATCCGCGCCGTAGAGGTCGATCCCGATAATCCGCGGCGCTTTACGGTATTCTGCGCGGGCGATTACTTCCTGGCCCGCGTGGCGACTGCCAACTTTGAAGTCTATCCCGCCTCCGCCTACGACCCCGAGGGCCTGTTGGCGGCGATTCCTCTGGCGGATTTTCTGTCGGAAGCGACCGCCGCGGCGCTCGGGGACCGTCCCGAGGTGCAGCGCTTCGCCGAGCAATTCGTCGCTCCGGAGCGGCGGCGCGAAGCCGCGGTGATTCGGGGAAGTGGGCCCTACCGTCTGGTGGGCTGGGAAGCGGGAGAACGCGTGCGTTTGACAAAAAAGTCGAACTGGTGGGGGGACGCCTTGCGCCTGCCCCAACTGGCTGCCTACCCGGAGCACTTGCACTATCGGATCGTTCCCGAGGTACGTACGGCGATTGCCCAGCTAAAGGGAGAAGAATTGGATGTGTTGAGCAATATTCCGGGGCGTTTGTACGGCGAGTATCGGGAGGCCACCGGTTGGGCGGAGGGCTACGACTGGTACGAAGTCCCACAACTATCCTACTATTACATTGCCCTGAACCGAAAAAAAACTAAATTAGAGGAGCGGAGCGTGCGTCGGGCCCTGGCCCTCGTGCTGAATCCGACCGAATTGATCGAACAAGTGATGTATGGCTCTGCGGTGCCGACGATTGGTCCCTTCCCTCCGTCGTCGGCTTACTACCATCCCGATCTAAAGCCCCTCGACTACGCCCCGGAGCGCGCCCGTCGCCTGCTGGCCGAAGCGGGTTGGGAGGATCGCGATGCCGATGGCATTGTGGAAAAGGACATCGACGGGCGGCGGGAGGAATTGCGGCTGACGCTCGACATCAGTACGGGAAGTACGACGGGAGAGGCGGTGGGGCTGCGGTTCCGCGAGGCGGCCCGACAAATTGGTATTGCGATCGACTTGCGGCGGACAGGTTTTGCGGCGTTGGCCGAACGCCTGCGCAACGGCACTTTTGAGATGAGCTATCTGGCCCGTTTTAATCGCCCCGGTGAGGTGGATCCTCAGCAAGATTGGTACGCCGATCGACAGCGGGGTGGCCGCAGCAACTATTCCGGCTTTGGCGATGCGGCTTCGGATGCCCTGATCGACTCGCTGCGGCACTGCCCCGACCCGGAGCGCCGCCGCCGGTACTACCACCGTCTGCAAGCACTCATTTACGATGACCAACCCGTCCTTTTCGTCGCCGTCCCGCAAAACTGCATCGCCGTTCACCGGCGTTTCCGCCCCCTGATTTCAAGGCGATCACCCAATTATTTCCCGGCGCGCTTCGTTCCGCAAAACCAGGACCAACCAACTCTGACAAAATAGTTATCTAACAATCAAACCTTCTAACATGCTACAAAGACTATCTCCTGTCGTTAGTGTATTGCTGTTATTCTTACTGACCTTCCAGCTGCAAAGCTGTCGGACCGATTCCCAAAGCAGCGCCGAGGAAGTGGTGGCCCCCGAGGGTCCCGTGACGGTTAGCGCGCGCCTACGGGGCGAACCGGACCGCCTCAGTCCTTACTTTACCCTCCGGGGCTTTTCCCGTCAGGTATACCGCCTCTTTTTCCCCACCCTGCTCGATTTTTATCCCAGTACCATGAAGCTAGAGCCCATGTTGGCCAAAGCCCTGCCCACGATCGAACCCATCGAGGAGGGACCCCACGCCGGCGGCTTCGCCTTTTCCATGGAAATCAAGGAGCAGGCCGTTTGGGACGATGGCAGCCCCGTGCTGGCTTCCGACTATATTTTTACCCTCAAAATGATCAACAACCCCAAGATCGGTGGCGTCACCGCGGTTTACCGCGATGCGATGAGCTTTATCCGCGATGTGGAAGTGGACCCGGACAATCCCAAAAAGTTTACCATCCTGACCAGTAGCTACTACATCCAGGCCGATCAGGCGGTTGGCGTGTGGGTCTACCCCGAATACGCCTACGATCCCGACGGATTGCTGCGCGACATTCCCCTGGTGGACCTCACGGATCCCGATAAAGCGGCGGCCCTGGCCGAGAGCAACGAAAACTTGGCCACCTTTGCCGAGCGCATCCAGGACCCCAAGTACACCACCGATAAAGACTACCTGATCAGCTGCGGGGCCTATCGATTGGACGAGTGGGAAAAGGGCCAGCGCTTGGTGCTCAAAAAGAAGGACAATTGGTGGGGGAATGGTTTGGAAAAGGACGCGCCCCTGTTGTCGGCGTATCCCGAGCAAATCACCTACAAGATCATGGCCGATCAAAATACGGCGGTCACGATGGTGCGCGACGAGGGTTTTGACATCCTCAGTTCGATCCCCGCCGGTAATTTTGCCGAGCTCCAGGAAAGCGAATTGGTGAGCAAAAACTTCAACTTTTTCACCCCGTTCACCTCCACCTACAACTACCTCGGTCTCAATACCAACAGCCCCAAGCTGGAGGACAAACGCGTCCGCCGGGCCCTGGCGCACGTTTTTGACGCCGACAAGGTCATCGAGGTGGTCAACCAGGGCTACGGCAAAAAGATGAGCAATCCGATCCCCGATATGTACGATTTCCACGACAGCTCCCTGGCCCCCATCGAATTCGACGCGGAAAAAGCCCGGACGCTCTTGGCCGAAGCGGGCTGGGAAGACAGCAATGGCGACGGTACCGTCGATAAGGTCGTCGATGGGACCCCGACGGAGATGATCCTCAAGTACATCACCACACCGGGCAATACGGTGGGAAACAACATCGCCCTCATCTACAAGGAGGACGCTCAAAAGGTTGGGGTGACCATTGAATTGGTGACCATGGAGATCAACAAGCTGATGGAGGCCCGGGCCCGGGGCGAGTTCGAAATGTTCTCGGCGCGTTCGGGACTGGATCCCAGCAGTTACGATCCCTACCAGCTCTGGCACACGGCCAGTTCGTCGAATCGGAGTGGTTTTGGCGATGCCGAATCGGATGCGCTGATCGAGGAATTGCGGACCACCCTGGACAAGGAGCGCCGTTACGCCTTGTACAAGGAGTTCCAGCAGTTGTTGCGGGAGGAACAGCCCATCATTTTGATCAACCTGGCGCAAGAGCGGATACTGATTCACAAAAAATACAAAGGGGCAACCGCCACGGTGCTGACTCCGGGATTTCATCCCCATTTCTATCACTATTAATTGTCCCTAGTTGATGCTGTGGTACTTCGGTCGACGTCTCCTACTGTTCGTTCCCACCCTGCTGATCATTTCCCTGGTGGCCTTTGGCCTGAGCCGTTTGGCGCCCGGCGATCCGATCCAGTGTGGGACGCAGGACTTGTTGGAGCACGGCCTGGGGGCCAATTCCTACGAGTCGGCGCGGACTCGTTACCGCGAGGAGGCTCGCCGCAAGGGGCTGGACAAGCCGCCCTTTTACCTGGCCATTCGGCCGGCGGCCTATCCCGATACCCTGTACCGCATTCTGGAGCGCTACCAACGGCAGACCCTCCGCAAGCTCATCGACCAGTACGGCAACTGGCCCCAAATTCAGGCCTACGCCCAGCGGTTAGAGGATTGGGAAAGGCAATTGTACCAATTGCCCCGGGAGCGGAGCCGGGATGCACAGATTCGATTGGAACGGGACCTGCGGCTGTTGAAACTGAGCTATCGCCAGGAGCGTGTGGAGAGCTATTTTGTCAAGATGCAAGCCTTGATCGAAGCCGACAGCCTGCTCCGGGAGGACCTGGGGCCGGCCTGGCAAGCCCTGCGCGAGGCCTACACCCAGATACTGGACGAGGCCACCCCCGAGCGCCTGCTCCAACCCGCCCTGCACTGGTACGGGACCGACAATCAGTACCATTTCTGGCTGTTCAATTTTCTCCGGGGCGATTTTGGCTATTCCTGTCGCAATGGCCAGGCCGTTGCCGACCGTTTGGGAGGAGCCCTGTGGTGGACCTTGATCATGAGCCTGCCCGCCATCCTGCTGTCCTACCTCATCGCAGTCCCCATCGGTATCCGGGCCGCCACCCGCCGCGACTCCTGGTTCGATCGCATCAGTACCCTGATCCTGTTTTTGCTCTATTCCCTGCCCTCCTTCTGGGTAGCGACCTTACTCATCGTGTTTGTGACCACCGCCGAGTACGGAGCTTGGCTCGACCTCTTTCCCACCAGTGGGGTGGGGGAGCTTCCGGATGAGGCCCCCTTTTGGGCGCGTTTGGGAGAGCGGGCCCACCACCTGATCCTGCCCGTATTTTGCATGACCTACGCTTCGCTGTCCTTTATTTCCCGCCAGATGAGAACGGGAGTACTTTACGTGCTCGGCCAGGATTTTATCCGTACGGCCCACGCCAAGGGCCTGCCCCCCCGTCGGGTGGTGTGGCGACACGTTTTTCGCAATGCCCTTTTTCCGCTCATCACCCTGGTCGCCTTGATCTTACCTGGGGTCATCAGCGGTTCGGTCATCGTCGAATTGATCTTCAACATCCCCGGAATGGGGCGCGAAACGATTTCGGCGATCCAGGCGCGCGATTGGCCGGTGGTGTATACCATTTTGATGCTGTCAGCGATCCTGACCTTACTGGGCAATCTGCTTGCCGATTTGCTGTACACCCTGGCCGACCCCCGGGTGTCGTACGATTAAGCCAAGCCAATGAGACTATTCTTTGGACGTAAAAAACAAACCCAATTAGCTGAGTCTTTGGGCGCGGCTTCCGCCCCAAACGCTCAGCAGTTTTGGGCCATGGTCTGGCGGCGTTTTCGAAGCAATCGACCCGCCTTGTGGTCCCTGCGCCTGCTGGTGGTCCTGCTTGGGATAGCCTTTTTTGCGGATTTTTTGGCCAATGAAAAACCCCTTTACTGCAAAATCGAGGGCAAGCGTTATTTTCCGGTATTGGCCGATTACGGGCAAGCGCTGGGCTGGACGAACCCGGACCCTCAATTTCTAAACGTAGATTGGAAAGACCTGGAGTACGAGCGGGTCTGGTGGGCGCCGGTGGCTTATTCGGCTTCGACGATCGACGTTTACAACGCTCCGTTTAAGGGCCCTTTCGACCGGCAAGTTGTGGCGGAGGATCGCTTTTGGCACTGGTTGGGAACCGATGACTTGGGGCGCGATGTGGCGGCGGGTATGCTGGCGGGGACGCGTATGGCGATGTTGGTGGGCGTGGTAGCGATGTCGGTAGCCTGCTTTTTTGGAATCATCCTGGGTTTGCTGGCGGGTTACTACGGTGACTCGCGGCTGCGTTGGACGCGGGTTAGGCTCCTGGCCAATGGCGTGGCCTTGGTGGCGGCTTGGTTTTACGGCTTTGCGGCGCGGTCCTACGCACTGGCCGAATCGGAGTGGCCGCCTGGAGAGTTGGGAAAAAGCATCTTGCTCGGCTTGGTCCTGCTGGTGGTGGCCAATGTGGGGGCGAGTCAGCTCGAACGTTTTCCACTGCTGGCGCGAAAACGGGCGTTGCCGGTTGATTTGTTGGTGATGCGGGCCATCGAGGTCTTGGAGTCTGTACCGGGCCTATTGTTTTTACTGGCCATTCTGGCGGTGATTGAAAAGCCGGGGATTCTGGACGTCATGGTGATCATTGGTTTTTTATCGTGGACCTCGGTGGCCCGCTTTGTACGGGCGGAGTTGCTGCGGATTCGGACTTTGCCTTACATCGAGGCGGCGCAGGTAATGGGTTTTAGTGAGTGGCGCATCATCTGGCGGCACGCTTTACCCAATGCGCTGGGGCCAATCTTGGTGGTGGTGGCCTTTGGGGTTGCGGGGGCGATATTGGCGGAGGCCTCGCTGAGTTTTCTCGGTTTGGGGTTATCCATTGACCAGGTGAGTTGGGGGTCGATGATCAATAAGGCGCGGGAGGATTTCTCCGCCTGGTGGCTGGCGCTGTTGCCGGGCCTGGCTATTTTTGCTACCGTTACCATTTTTAACCTCATTGGGGATGGGCTGGCGCAAGCGATGGATGCAAAGTTGAACCAATAAGTTGAAGCAGTATTCGCAATAAAGTGACGTTGGGTTTGCGTATCCGCGGAAAATTCCCGTACCTTTGGGGCTAGTGAGTCAGAAAAAGGCCCTAATTGCGGCGTTTGGCGCGCATATCTTTGGGAAAGAGGTTGGATCGTCCCCCTTTTTTGGAAAATTCCCCTTTTCGATTGGTTTTGACGTGGACGCTCTCATTGACGGGACAGCCCGTTTTTTTACTACAGGAGCTCATGCTGGCGCCGAAGAGGAGGAAAAGGGAGCAAAAACCGAGGAAAATTAGCCTTTTTCGCATAAATGTTCTTTTTGAAGCAAAATACTGTGGATTAACGAATTAGACCTAAAAAATAGTGCCTAATTAGCGACAGTGAAGATACATATTAATTTGTTGGTAAAGTGTAAGAATCGGCTGAAAGCCTTGAAAAATAAAAGGTTCCGGGCGATTTTTTTATTCTAAACACTTGTTTTTGATAGTTCAAGGACATATTTTTGTGCCAGATTTTTCAAATTAAAAAATTACATAAAATGAACAAAGGAGATTTAATCAACAAAGTTGCCGAAGATGCCAACTTGACCAAAGTCCAAGCTACGGAGGCTTTGAACTCCATCATCAGCACCATCGGAGAATGTCTCAAGGACGGCGATCGCGTATCTCTGGTTGGTTTTGGAACCTTTTCCACGGCGGAAAGAGATGCACGTACGGGGAGAAACCCGAAGACGGGAGAGGCGATCCAAATTGCTGCACGTACCGTTATAAAATTCAAGGCGGGTAAAGAATTGGTAGAATCGGTCAACTAAGCCGACCAATTACTGACGGTATATACTAGCGAGCAGGGCGATTTCTCTACGGGAAATCGCCCTGTTTATTTCCCCCACCAAGGCCATCCGTTTTTCGGCGCGATTCGTGCAATAAGGCCAATAAAATGTATACTTTTGTAGCTCCCCGAAGCGAGCGTACACCCCGCGGATTTTTTGCGCCACTTTCGCAACCCCCCCGCCCGTACGACTGTTCATTTGGCGTAGCATTTATCAGCACAATCAAATAATACCAAATCACACACCTAATTAAATCCCGGGAGGGCCCTTCGATGAAATTCGACACCAAAGTAATTCACGCGGGTATTGATCCCGATCCGGCTACCGGAGCCATCATGACTCCCATTTTTCAGACATCGACCTACGTACAACGCACACCGGGCGATCACGATGGCTACGAATACGCCCGTACCCAAAATCCCACCCGCTCCGTACTCGAAACCAACCTCGCCGCCCTGGAAAACGGCAGCGCCGCCGTCTGCTTCGGTAGTGGCCTGGCCGCCATGGACGCCGTCCTCAAACTGCTCAATCCCGGCGACGAGATCCTGGCCACCGACGACCTCTACGGTGGTTCTTACCGCCTGATTACCAAAATCTACGAGCGCTTTGGCCTGAAGGTGCAGTTTATCGATATGTCCGACCCCAGCGCGGTAGCCGAGAAAATCACCGAGCACACCAAGCTGCTGTGGATCGAAACGCCCACCAACCCCATGCTCAAGCTGGTGGACATTGAGGCCATCTGTAAGGTGGCCAAGGAAAAGGGCGTCCGGACTTGTGTGGACAACACCTTTGCTTCGCCTTATTTGCAAACGCCCCTCGATCTTGGGGCCGATTTGGTACTGCACTCCGCCACGAAGTACCTGGGAGGTCACAGCGACGTCGTCCTGGGGGCGGTAGTAGCCAAAACCCAGGAATTGGCCGATCAACTGTACTTTATACAGAACGCTTCGGGGGCCGTACCCGGTCCGCAGGATTGCTTTTTGGTACTCCGCGGGATCAAAACCCTGCATTTGCGCGTAGAACGCGCCTGCAAGAATGCCAAGAAGATTGCCAAGTACCTCGTGATGCACCCCAAGGTCGCCAACGTCTACTGGCCAGGTTTTAAGGACCATCCGGGCTACGAGATTGCCAAGAAGCAGATGCGCCATTTTGGGGGCATGGTCTCCTTCGACATGCTGGAAGATACGATGGAGGTGGCCAATAAGGTCCTGTCGAGTACGGTGCTTTTCTCCTTGGCCGAGTCGCTGGGAGGGGTGGAGTCCCTGATTGGGCATCCCGCCACGATGACCCACGCTTCAATTCCCCGGCCCGAACGCCTCAAGGTTGGCCTGACCGATTCCCTCATCCGGTTGAGTGTCGGTATTGAAGATGTTGATGATCTGTTGGAAGACCTCGAACAGGCCTTCGCCAACCTCTAGGTCTGCCGTTTTTGGTGCTGCGCAAACGCGCTTCTTTCCGCTGGGAAGGGAGCGCGTTTTGTCGTTTTTGGAGGCTTGGGTAAAATGTTAAAATTCGTACGGGGCGATTTTTTTTAAATTTTTTTCGAATTTTTTCAAACCGTTCATAATGAGGGGCTTATCGGGCTTTTTTGTTGTTGCTAAGTCCCTAAAATGACTCCTTTTTGGGTTTGGATTTATGGAATTTTTCCGGTGAAAGCGTCTATGTACCGAATTTTTTAATCGCTTCATCAATATCTAAATCACAAAAAATGGAAAAGAAGAACATCCTTCACACCGAACAGATCAACCTCAAGAACCGCACGTATTTTTTGGACATCAAGGTCAGCGAGGCGGGCAAACAGTTTTTGACCCTGACTCAGGTCGAGGACCAAGAAGACGGCAGTAGCAACCGCCAGCGGCTGGTGCTTTTTGAAGAGGACCTGCTGCGGCTGAGCGAACGGCTGGTGCGGACGCTGCTGTACTTTCACCCCAGCGACCTGATGGCGGACAAGGCCTACGTGGACCAGGAGCGCGCCAATCACGCCAATGCTTTTCGCCGCTGGACCCGAGCCGACGAAAACCTACTGGCCGAATTGTACCAGCAGGGTCACGAAATTCCTGAATTGATGGAGCATTTTAAGCGCAACGAGCGCGCCATTATTAAGCGCCTGGAGATGATGGGAATTGCTATGAAAGCTAGTGCTTAGTACCGTTTACACCGCGTCAACCGTAAACGGATGGACGGGCTGGGGCCACGGCCCCAGCTACTTTTACCCTCCCCAAAAAACCAAGCCATGGAATATCAAAATCGCCTCGCGATCAAATACTGGGCGGATGAAGATCGCCCCCGGGAAAAATTACTGCTCAAAGGCCTGTGGAGCTTGTCCAATGCAGAATTGGTCGCCATCTTGATCCGCAGTGGAAATCGGGAAGAGTCGGCGGTTGCCCTCGCCCAGCGGCTACTCCAATCGGTCGACAATGACCTCAACGAGTTGGGAAAGCGCCAGGTGGCCGAATTGATGCAGTTTCACGGTATTGGTCGGGTCAAAGCCATCAGCATTGCGGCGGCCCTCGAACTGGGACGTCGGCGGCAGGGGAGTCCGGTAAAGGAGCGCCCCCAAATTCGGGGCAGCAAGGATGCCTACGAGCTGATGGCGCCCCTGTTGGGCGATTTGGAGCACGAGGAATTTTGGATTTTACTCCTCAACCGCGCCAACCGCCTCATCGGGCGGGCCCAAATCAGTCGGGGTGGGGTAGCGGGCACCGTAGTAGATGCTAAGGTGATCTTTAAAAAGGCCGTCGATGCACTGGCTTGCTCCATTATCCTGTGTCACAATCATCCTTCGGGCAACCTCAAACCCAGCCAAGCCGATCGCGATATCACTCGAAAATTACGCTGGGCGGGGCGCAATTTGGAGGTTGCCGTATTGGACCACGTAATCATCTCCGATCGGGGCTTCTACAGCTTTGCCGATGAGGGGGAGTTTTAGAAGCGCCCCATCGAAGGGGACCGCCACGAGCAAAAAAACGCTAACTTACATTAACTTTAGGCCCAGCGAAACCTTCTCCCCGCCCCCATGTTTATACAGGGCGATGGTTTTTGCCACGCAATATTGACTGCGGTCATCTGATCAAAGGGTATGAACGAGAAAAACAAATTTGACTACGTCTTACTGGGAAGAGTGCTCGCAATGGCCAAACCCTACCGCCGCGTTTTTGCCTTTACGGGCGTACTGGCCGTGGTACTGGCTCCCCTCGTTATCCTGAGGCCCTACCTCATTAAGGTCATGGTAGATGACTACATCTTCAACTACGACATCGCCGGGATGACTCGGGTCGCCCTGATTATCGTGGGGGTGGTGGCCTTACAGGTACTTTTGCGCTACCTGTTTATCTACAACGCCGCCTGGCTGGGACAAACCGTTATCCGCGACCTCCGTACCCAGGTGTTTCGGCACATTACCCGCCTGCGGCTCACCTACTTCGATACCACGCCCATCGGTACCTCGACCACCCGAACCATCAACGACATCGAAACCATCAACTCGGTTTTCTCCGAGGGCGTCATTACCATCATGGCGGATTTGATCACCTTGTTTGCGGTGCTGGGGATCATGTTTTACACCAGCTGGCAACTGACCCTGGTTTGTTTGACCGTGGTGCCCTTTTTGATGATTGCGACCTACATCTTTAAAGAAAAGGTCAAGGTCTCTTATCAAAAGGTACGGAACGAGATTTCCAAGATGAACGCCTTTTTGCAGGAGCGCATTACGGGAATGCGGATCGTACAAATCTTTAATTCTGAGCGGCGCGAAGGGGAAAAATTTCGGACGATCAACCGCAAGTACACCCAAGCCAATCTCGACGCCATCCTCTACTACGCCGTATTTTTTCCGGTGGTGGAGATCATCATGGCGGCGGCCCTGGGGCTGATGGTCTGGTGGGGCGCACGTGGTGTCATCAGCGCCGAGGTGACCCTCGGTACCCTCGTGGCTTTTCCCATTTACCTGTCCATGTTCTTTCGTCCCATCCGCTTGTTGGCGGATAAATTCAATACCCTCCAAATGGGCTTGGTCGCGGCCGAACGGGTGTTCAACCTCCTCGATCGCAAGACGATGATTGCCGACGTGGGGGAGCGCAGCGCCGAAAACATCGAAGGGCGGGTGGAATTCAAAGCGGTGAGTTTTGCTTACACCGAAGTGGATTACGTCTTGCGGGACCTCAGTTTTCAAATCCAAGCCGGTGAAACCCTGGCCATCGTGGGTAGTACGGGCTCGGGCAAGTCGACCATCATCAACATCCTGAGTCGTTTTTACGAGATCCAAAAGGGCGAAATCTTGGTGGATGGCATCAACATCCGCGATTACCAGTTGGCCAGCCTGCGGCAACACATCGCCGTGGTACTGCAAGATGTCTTTCTCTTCTCGGGGACCGTGCTGGACAACATCACCCTCCGCGATACCAGCATCAGCCGGGAACGGGTCATCGAAGCGGCCAAAATGATTGGGGCACACGCGTTTATCGAAAAATTACCGGGGGGCTACGACTACGAAGTCAAAGAACGGGGGCTCACCCTTTCCATGGGGCAACGCCAGTTGATCTCCTTCGTAAGGGCGCTGGTCTTTGACCCCAAGATCCTCATCCTCGACGAGGCAACTTCCTCCATCGACCCCGAGTCAGAGGCCGTGATCCAGTACGCCATCGAGCGCCTGATCGAAAAGCGGACTTCCATTATTGTGGCCCATCGCCTCTCCACCATCCGTCACGCCGAAAACATCATGGTGCTCGACAAGGGGAAGGTCGTCGAATACGGCCCCCACGAACAATTGCTACAATTGGAGCAGGGACATTACCGCGAGCTGTACGAAATGCAATTTTTGTCGACCGAAATGTCCTGAAGCCCAATTCTCATCGAATAATTATCCTTCTTAACCGTCATTGGCGTCCTGCTGGTCTATCTCGTTACCGTTTGTTCCAACAATTCCGTAATTTGAGTAGTTGTAAGGAAAAGTTCACGCTAAAAATATACCCTGATGCAATACCGTCGCACCGATATCAACCCCTTCAATTCCATCCGCAGTATTCTGTTTTTGGTCCTGTTTTTTGTGGCTTTGTTTTTTGTGGCCCGCGGTATTTTTACCCTCCTCTCCTGGGTGGCTCCAGTCTTGTTGATTCTGACCCTGGTGCTTGACTATAAGACCATCATCGACTACGGAAAGTGGCTCGGACGATTGATACGCAAGGACTTGCTCATGGGGGTCGGAGCCATCATACTCACGGTGGTGGGTTTTCCGGTCATTGCGGGCTTTCTCTTCTTCAAGGCGCTGATTCGTCGCAAGGTAGGGCAGGTCAAAAAGGACATGGAGGAGAGGGCCGCTGGTCAGTACATCGAGTTTGAAGAGGTAGAAAGTACGACCTACGAACCCCTCGAACTGCCCCCCCTAGATACGCCCCAAGCCGAACCGGAGCCACAGCCCGAGACGCGGCGCTCGACCAAAAACGATTACGACGACCTCTTCGAATAGCGGCTCGCCTTTCCATGTTTGCGTCTTTTCCGACGGTGCTGTTTGCGAGCTTTGGCCTCGTTTCCCTGTTGCTGGCCCTGTATTACGCCTGGCTGATGCAGCGCTATTACCGCCACTGGCAAGCGCTCCCCGAGTGGAATCCGCCTTCGTCGTATACCGCTCGTACCTCTATCACGGTCATCGTCCCGGCGCGCAACGAAGCCGCCAACATCGAAGCCTGTCTGCACAGCATCCTGAACCAAGCCTACCCGACTTCCCACTACGAAATCCTGGTCGTCGACGATCATTCTACCGACGCCACCCCCCAATTGGTGGCCCAACTGGCCCGCCTCCATCCCCACCTTCGCCTGCTCCACCTCCGCGATGCCCCACTGGCGGAAAACGAAGGGGCCTACAAGAAAAAGGCCATTGAATGGGCGATCCAACATTCCCGCGGGGAGTTGCTGGTTACCACCGATGCCGATTGCCGGGTACCGCCCCGCTGGTTGCCCCTCCTGGCCTCCTACTACGAGCGTGAGGATGCCGTTTTTATTGCGGCTCCCGTCAATTTTGACCGCGAACGGACTGCCTTTGAGCGTTTCCAATCCCTGGATTTTGTGGGGATGATGGGGATCACGGGGGCGGGGATTTACGGGGCTTTCCAACACATGTGCAATGGCGCCAACCTGGCCTATCGCAAACCGGCTTTTTACGCCGTTGGGGGCTTTAGCGGTATCGACCAACGGGCTTCGGGTGATGACATGTTGCTCTTGCAGAAAATGGCGCGGCGTTTTCCCGGCCGGATTGGCTTTGTCAAAAATCCAGCGGCTACCGTCCGGACGACGGCCATGCCGACGATCCGCAGCTTTGTCCAACAACGGCTGCGCTGGGCCTCCAAATCACGAGACTACCCCGAATGGCGAGTTACCCTGCGGCTGGCCTTGGTTTTTTTCTACTGCTGGAGCATCCTACTGGCGGCCCTGCTGCTGCCCTTTTTTGGAGGACCGGGAGTGCTGTTGTTTCTACTTTTGCTCGGAACGAAGATGGTGGTGGATTACGCTTTTCTGAGGACGATGAGTCGTTACTTTGGGCGGCTGGACTTGCTGCGGTCCTTTGTCGTATCGGCCTGGTACCACCTGTGGTACATCGCGGTGGTGGGCTTGTTGGCCAATGTGGTGCAGCGTTACGAGTGGAAGGGGCGGGTGGTACGATAGAAAGACCACTGGCCGTTCGGCAATGTTTGCGGAACGGCCAGCGGAAGTGGGCGCAGTCAAGCGTGGTGGAGGCGTTTAGACATCCACATTGGCGTATTTGGCATTGGCTTCGATAAAGGCCCGGCGGGGGGGGACTTCATCGCCCATCAGCATGGAAAAGACGCGACTGGCTTCGCTGGCGTCTTCGATGGTGACCTGTCGCAGGATGCGTTCGTTGGGATCCATCGTGGTTTCCCAGAGCTGATCGGCATTCATCTCTCCCAATCCCTTGTAGCGTTGCACTTTGACCGAGTTGTCATTCTCGCCTTTGGAATAGGCATTGACCGCTTCCTGGCGCTCTTCCTCGTTCCAGCAGTAGCGGAACTGTTTCCCCTTTTTGACGAGGTAGAGTGGGGGGGCGGCGATATAGACGTAGCCGTCTTCGATCAGGGGGCGCATGTAGCGGAAGAAGAAGGTCAGAATCAGGGTGACGATGTGGCTGCCATCGATATCGGCATCACACATGATGACGATTTTGTGGTAGCGCAATTTGTCGACGTTGAGGATGCGCTCGCCATCCTTATCTTCGATGCTTACCCCCAGGGCGGTAAACATGTTTTTGATTTCTTCGTTCTCGTAAATCTTGTGTTCCAGCGCCTTCTCCACGTTGAGGATTTTACCCCGCAGGGGGAGGATGGCTTGGAAATTGCGATCGCGGCCCTGCTTGGCGGTACCACCGGCCGAGTCCCCTTCGACGAGGAAAATTTCGGATTCGGCGGGGTCTTTGGAGCTGCAATCGGAAAGTTTTCCGGGGAGTCCGCTACCCGTAAGGACGTTTTTGCGCTGGACCATCTCGCGGGCTTTGTGCGCTGCGTGGCGCGCGGTAGCCGCCAGGATCACCTTATCGATGATTCGCTTGGCCAGCTTGGGGTTCTCCTCAAGGAAGTAGCGCAGCGTCTCTCCCGTAGTGCGGGAAACGATGCCTACGACTTCGGAATTTCCCAGCTCTCCCTTGGTTTGGCCTTTGAACTGGGGTTCGGGGACCTTGACCGAGATGACGGCGGTCAATCCTTCGCGGAAATCCTCGCCCGAGATTTTAAACTTGACCTTGTTGAACAGGCCGTTTTCCTTGGCGTATTTGTCAAACTCACGATTGACGGCCCGGCGGAAGCCCGCCACGTGGGTTCCCCCCTCGCGGGTGTTGATGTTGTTGACGTAGGAGTAAAGGTTTTCGGAGTAAGAGGTATTGTACTGCATGGCTACTTCGACCTCTACATTGTCTTCCTTGCCCTTGACGTAGATGGGTTCTTCGATCAACTTGGTCCGCGATTCGTCCAGATAGACGACAAACTCTTTGAGGCCCCCTTCGGAATGGAAGATCTCTTCGCGGTGCTTTCCCGACTCGTCCCGCTCGCGCAGGTCGGTGAGGGTGAGTTGCAGGCCACTGTTGAGGAAGGCGGTTTCGCGCATCCGCGTGGCCAGGGTATTGTAGTTGTACACCAGGGTTTCGAAGATCTCGGGATCGGGTCGGAAGGTAACCGTGGTGCCGGTATCGGTGGCCTCACCGATGGGTTTGACGGCCTCCAGGGGCTTACCCCGATGGTACTCTTGCTCGAATATCTTTCCTTCCCGGTGAACTTCTACCCGCATCTCTTCCGAGAGGGCGTTGACGCAGGACACGCCTACGCCGTGTAGCCCCCCCGATACTTTGTAGGTATCTTTGTCGAATTTGCCACCGGCGTGCAAAACGGTCATGACCACTTCCAGGGCCGATTTTTTCAGCTTGGCGTGCATCCCGGTGGGAATACCCCGTCCGTCATCGCGGACGGTGATGGAGTTGTCTGGGTTGATGGTGGTGTGAATGTGGTTGCAATGGCCGGCGAGGTGTTCGTCGATGGAGTTATCGATTACTTCCCATACCAGGTGGTGCAGGCCTTTGACATCGGTGCTGCCGATGTACATTCCCGGTCTTTTTCTCACCGCTTCCAAGCCTTCGAGGGCCTGGATGTTATTGGCGCTGTATTCGCCAGTTTGCGGTTTTAAATCTTGCGTATTTTCTGTCGATTCCATCTTACAAAGATACGGAATTTTTCTCGATTTTTAAAGGGGAAAACCGATTGCCAGTGGGCTTTGGTGGGTCTCCGGTGGCCGGGCTTCGGTCGGGGGGAATGTTTGGTGGCCCAAGTATCACAACGCTTTGATTATTAATGCTTCTGGCGAAAATTAAACGCGGTATTTTATCCAAAAATTGTTAACTTGCCAGGAGGTGTCCGTCGGGGTGCTGGCGAATTTTATCGCCCCGTTTCCAATTCGGTCGGTCGCCGCTGATTCGTTCGGATTTAACCGGTGTTTTGAGTGATTCAACCGTCAAACAGCTTTTCCGCCAATGCCTGCTCCTCGGATGGGGAATTTTAGCGTACGCCACGCTGATCGGACAGTCCTTTGCCATCCAACAGTACGGGGTACAGGATGGCCTCCCCAGCTCTTTTATCTACGACATTGTCCAGGATCAGGAGGGCTTTATCTGGATCTCTGCGGAAGGGGGCCTGTGCCGTTTTGACGGCAATCGCTTTGAGAAAAACCCCATTCCCACCGGGCTATCGACCGAGGTGATCCGACTCGACGTGGATTCCCGTGGCCAGTTGTGGATCATTGACCTGGCTACCAACATTGGTTGCTACAACGGAGACTCCATCCGTTGGGTCCAAGATTTGGAGCCTTCCTATAATTTTCAACACATCAATTTTTCGGAAGACGTTCGGGGCAACTACTGGTTTCTCAAACAAGGGGCCATCATCGCGGATGTACAGGGCCAGGATACGTCCTACCAAATCCGCTACGAACGCAAAGACCTCCAGCGCTGCAACTCGATCATCCAGGGGCCAGATAGCAATACCTACGTGATCTCCAACTTTGGCGTGGGGGTTTTTGAGGATTACAAACTGACTTTCCATCCCTTCGAGCGGGCCTTTACCCGCATCCCGGAGTTTGGCATTGCCTATCGGGAGCGCTTGTTGTTTGCGGTGGAAAACGAATTGTTTTTTTACGACCCCCTCCGCGATAGCCTCCACGTCGCCTTTCCCCAGTACCAAGACTATTTTCAAACCCGAATTTTGTCACTACTCTACCACGGCAATAACCTTTGGGTATCCACCAAGGAGGGAGCGCTACTCATTCGCGACGTCGGCCGTCCTACCGAACACGCCATCAAACTACTGGAGGGGCTGGTAACCGGCAACGTGATGGTCGACCATCAGGGGGGCTACTGGTTGGCCACTCACGGTCAGGGGCTCTTTTACCTGCCCAATCTGGACGCGCAAATCATCCCCACCGACACGATCAACGGAGTGCTGACCGCACTTTGTGCCAATCCCGAGGGCGAACTATTGCTCGCCTTCGACAACAGCTTGGTCCAATTGCGCGATCGCAGCTATCAACTGCTGCACCAGACCTACATCAGTCCGCTCAAAGATCGCATCTACGAGACCTTTTTCCACGCGCCTGACGATCATTACTACCTGGCTTCCCACCAGCTCTACCGGCTCAATCGGGACTTCTCGGAGTTGTCGGTCCTGCCCGAGTGCGCCTACCTCAAATCGGCCCGTCAGTATCCGCATACCTCCCTCTGGGTGGGCACCAATGCTGAGGTGGGGTATTTCGAATCGGACTCAACTTTCCGGCGGACCGCCATCAATCGCACCTACGCCGTAGAGCCGGTGGGACAGGACCAGGCCTGGATTGGGACCATCTCGGGTTTGTACTTCAGCGATGGGGTAGAACTGCGGGCCGTTCCCCAACCCCAGCTGGCTCAGGACATTCAGGACATTCGCCTCGCGGCGGACTCCAGCCTCTGGATCGCCACGGCCAACGATGGGCTGTGGCTGATGCGGGGCGATACACTGGTGGAGCACTTTACGACCGAAAAGGGCTTGTGGAGCAATCACTGTCGCAAAATTTTACTGGACGACAACTACGTTTGGATCGCCACCAATCAGGGCGTCAACCGGATTGATCGCCAGGATCACCGCCGGGTGTACGCCATCGGTAAGGATGAGGGTTTGCCTTCGGTCGAGATTACGGACCTGTGCAAAAACGGCAATGACCTTGTGGTGGCCACCAGCAAGGGGCTGGCCATTTTTTCGGATCAGCTGGCGCTGGATCAGCAGCCGGTAAAGCTTTATTTTGACCACATCAAAATCGAAGAACGGGATACGGTGATCGCGGCGCATTACGACCTGCAGCACCACCAAGACAATATCAAAATCGAGTTTAACGGCATCGCTTTCCGAAATGCCGAAAACATCGTATACGAGTATCGGATGGTGGGCATCGATGAGGACTGGGTAGCCACGGGACTCGGGGTGGCGCAGTATCCTTCGCTGCCTTCGGGGAGGTATACCTTTCGGCTTCGGGCCCGCCCCCGCAACACCGCCTGGTCGGAGGAGAAGGTGATTGCCTTTCGGGTGTCGAAGGCCTACTGGGAAGAGTGGTGGTTCTACCTCGGCGTGGTGGGGCTCTCGGCCGTTTTGGCTTACTTGTTTATTCAGGCCATCATCACGGACTACCAACGGCGCAACGCCATTCAGGAAAAGCTCAAGAACTCCCAGCTGATTGCCCTGCGGGCACGGATGAATCCCCATTTTTTATTCAATGCGCTCAACTCGATTCAGGAGTTGATCATCCACAACGACAAACGCTCCGCCAATCGCTATCTGGCGCAATTTTCACGGCTGATGCGCAATATTTTGAACATGACCGATAAGGATGAGGTTTCCCTGCAGACCGAAATTGAATCGCTCGAATTGTACTTAAGTCTGGAAGCCCTGCGTTTTGAAAAGGACTTTGAATTTCGCTTTGACGTGGCGCAGGGAATCAATACCCAGCAGATCAAAATACCGTCGATGTTGATCCAGCCCTACGTCGAGAATGCGATCATCCACGGCTTGATGCACCGACGGGGGCTCAAGCGCCTGCACATTGGTTTTGCCTGGGTGCGGCCCTATTTGGTGGTGACGGTAGCGGACAATGGGGTGGGGCGCAAACGGGCTCGTGAAATCCGAATCAGCAATGGACGGCCCCATCCGTCGACGGGAATGGGCCTCACCAAGAATCGCTTGGACTTGCTCAATTCGACTCAGCAGGACCAACTGAGCGTTCAGGTAGTAGATTTGGAGGATGAGGACGGACGCTCGGCGGGAACGCAAGTAACGGTGTACATCGCCCTGCGCAAACCGTTGGCTATCCCGGATAGCCAGCCGGTGGACAGCACGATCGCAAGGTCCAATGCCGAAGCGCCACCTAATCCAAAATAGAAAATCATAAACCGCTATGTTGAACGCAATCATCGTCGATGATGAGGCCCGAAGCCGACGAATCCTCCAGCAGTTCATTCAGGAGTACTGCCCCTCGGTGACGGTGTTGGCCACCGCTGAAGATGTACTGTCGGGAGTCAAAGCCATCAATACCCACCAGCCGGACGTGGTTTTTTTGGATATTGAAATGCCCAATTACTCGGGTTTCAAACTGATTGAATTTTTTGACGACGTCGATTTCGAGATTGTTTTTACCACCGCCTACGAGCGCTACGCCATCCAGGCCTTCCGGGTATCCGCCGTCGGCTACTTACTCAAACCCATCGATATCGACGAACTCATCGACGTGGTCAAAAGGCTCGAAGCCATGCGCAGCATGCCCAACCTCAAGGAGCGCCTCAACAATCTCAAATACAACCTGAACAGCGACAAACCCCAACGGCTCGTGCTACCGGCTCAGAACGGTTTGCTCTACGTCAACCTGAGCGAGCTCAATTACATCGAGTCGGACGGCAGGTACACCCGCATCCACCTGATCGACAAATCGACGATGACCTGTACCAGCAGTCTCAAGGATTGCGAACTTATTTTCGAACAAGCGCCTTTTATTCGTATCCACCGCTCCTGTATCATCCACTTGGCCTACATCAAGCGTTATTCCAAGGGGCGCGACAGTTTTGTGATGATGGAAAACGCCGTTCGGCTCGACGTAGGTAAAAACTATAAAGATGGCTTGAGTGAAGCCGTTGCTCTGTTTCTCAAATAGCATTTTATGACTGCTTCCAAGGCTTCTATTCCCAACTATCGAGGGCGCAATTACCTGGCGCGCAACCGTGAATTCTTTCGCGATCCTCTTCACTTTGCCGTCGATAAATACCCCGATTTTGGAGATTTTTTTCGCTCGCACCTCCTGCTGCGTAACATTTTCTTCGTCTCCCGCCCGGAAGGAATCAAGCAGGTATTGCAAACCCAGCAAAAACACTACCGCAAGAGTCCGGCTTACGATCAGCTAAAGCTGGCCCTTGGTAATGGTTTGGTGACCAGCGAAGGGGACTTTTGGCGCCAACAGCGCCGACTGGCCCAGCCGGCTTTTTACAAAACCCAGCTCGAAGCCATCTATCGAATGATGCAGGAGGTTACGGAAAAATACCTGGACGATTTTGCGCAGCGCCAGGAACGGCAGACGACCTTTAACATCGCTGAGGAAATGATGAAGGTGACCGCCGATATCGTACTGGCCAGCCTCTTTCACGCCCGTTTGGAGGAGGGGGGCGACACCTATGACAAGCTCTACCGCACCGTACACGACACCCAGGAGTACATCCTGTACTGCGTCCACCATCCACACCTCATTCCCTGGACCTACCTCAATGGCCAGCGGCGGCAGTTTTTTCGCGACCTGCGGGTATTTGACGACATCGTGTACCGGATGATTGAGGAGCGCGAGCGGAGCGACCAACCTCCGCCCGATCTGCTGACCATGTTGATCCAAGCCCGCGATGCCGACACGGGGCAGGGCATGACCGCGCGCCAATTGCGGGACGAGGCCATCACGATTTTTGCGGCGGGGCACGAGACCTCGGCCAATGCCCTATCCTGGACCCTATACCTCCTGGTGGAGCATCCCGCGATCCTGGCCCGTCTGCGGGAGGAGGTCGATGCGGTGCTGGGGGATCGGACTCCGACGATGGCGGATTTGCGGGAATTGACCTATACCAAACAGGTCATCGAGGAGGGGATGCGGCACTATCCACCAGCCTGGGCGCTGGGGCGGGAAGCCCTGCAGGACACCGAGATTTTGGGCGAACGCATCCCGCGAAAATCCATTGTTTTTATGAATGTTTACGCCCTGCACCACCACCCGGAGTACTGGGAGGCGCCCCAGCGTTTTGATCCCGATCGCTTTGCACCGGAGCGGGTGAAGCAGCGCTCTCGCTGGCAATACCTGCCCTTTGGGGCGGGGCCGCGGATGTGCATTGGCAATCATTTTGCACTGATGGAAATGCAGTTGCTCCTGGCGTTGCTCGTCCGCCGGTACGACTTCCAGCTGGTGTCCGATCGGCCCGTGGCGATGCAGCCCCTAATCACCCTCAAACCGAAAGGGGGAATCTGGATGCGGGCCAAAAAACGTCAGCCCCAACCCCTCCCCAATACCCCCTAAACCCAACCTACATGGAGCTTATTTTTCGAGATTTGGTCGATTTGGATCGTACGGTGGTACCCGCCTTGCTGCGTGCGGCGGGGGCACGCCGCAAGTGGATGCTGTCCGGTGATATTGGAGCGGGAAAAACGACCTTGGTCCAAGCCTTGTGTCGCCATTTTGGCGTTCAAGACTACGTGACCAGTCCCACCTTTTCCCTGGTCAATGCCTACTCCTATCCCGATGCGGAGGCAAAAGAGGGCCAGGCCCTGATTCATCACCTGGACCTCTACCGCCTCAAAAACCTGGACGAGGCGATCGACATTGGCATCGAAGAATACCTGGGGGATCCCTGGTTTTGTTGGATGGAATGGCCCGAATTGATCACCCCTTTGTGGCCCGAGGAGGTCTTCAAAATAAATCTTGAAATATTGGAAGATTCAAGTCGAAAAATTTTATTTTTGTAGGCGTTATCGAGCGCTGTGGGGCTCTTTTTGAGCGACCTACGAGCTTTTAAATCTGATTTGCATGAGTAAGAAGCAGCCGCGTATTCCGATTCCTAAGGTGTTTACGGAGGAGCGATTCCAAACGCAGACTGAGATGCTGCAGCTGCAGCGGAAGCCCAACAAGCTCTACATTGGCATTCCGAAGGAGACGACCTTGCAGGAAAACCGGGTCGCGCTGGTGCCCGCATCCGTGGATACGCTCATTGCCCACGGGCACCGGGTGGTACTCGAATCCGGGGCGGGCGAGCGGGCCAATTACTCGGATCACGACTACTCCGAAGTAGGGGCCGACATTGCCTACAGCACCGAACAGGTCTACAAGGCCGACATTATCATCAAGGTAGCGCCCCCTACGTTGGAAGAATTGGACCACCTGCGTCCGAATCAGATTCTTTTTTCTCCTCTCCACCTTCCCATCATCACGGCCGAATACCTCAACCGCCTCCGCCACAAGCGGGTGATTGCCCTGGCCATGGAGTACATCATGGACGAAGTCGGCAGCTATCCCGTGGTACGGATCATGAGTGAAATGGCGGGGCTCTGCGCCATGCACACCGCCGCCGAATTGCTGGCCAATACCAGTGGCGGCAAGGGCGTACTGCTGGGGGGCATCTCCGGAGTGCCGCCGGCCAAGGTGGTCATCCTCGGAGCGGGCGTCGTCGCCGAATTCGCCACCCGGACCGCACTCGGTATGGGGGCTGAAGTCCGTATTTTTGACAACAACATTTACAAACTGATGCGGGTCCAGAACATGGTGGGCCGGCCGCTCAATACTTCTTCCCTCAATCCTCAGCAAATGCGTAAGGAGCTCCTGACGGCCGACATCGCCATCGGAGCCATCCACTCCAAAACGGGGCGGACGCCGATTATCGTGGGCGAGGACATCGTTTCGCACATGAAAACGGGCTCGGTCATCATCGACGTGAGTATCGATCAGGGGGGCTGCTTTGCCACTTCCGAAGTGACCTCGCACGACCATCCTACCTTTACCAAACACGGCGTCATCCACTACTGCGTTCCCAACATTGCTTCGCGAGTGGCGCGAACCGCTTCCATTGCGGTGAGTAACATCCTCACCCCCATCCTGCTCAAAGCCGCCACCACCGGCAGCATCGAGCGCGTCATCCAGACCGAGTTGGGCCTGCGCCAGGGGGTCTACACCTACAAAGGCTGCCTGACCAACGAGTACCTTGGCGAGCGCTTCCAGATCAAATTCACCGATCTGGATTTGTTGATTACTTCCAATCTGTAGCCCCGGGCTGGTTTTCACCGGCACCGCCGGCCCCCCTTATATCCTGGGTTCCAATTCCACTTTATCGGTAGTCAAAGCGGATCGACCAGATCCGCAGTCGGCTTATTCTGGTGGTCCACTCGGGCGTATCCGGAGTGAAAAGAATATTTTTGGCCTAGCCATTCCCCTCATTACGAGGCGTTTAGCCTCTTTTTTACACCTACTACTGTGGATAAATTTAGTACTATGTATTGCATAGTAGTATATGAATTCTTATCTTTGAAGTATGAAATTAGAAAATACCAAGGCCCAGATGCGAAAAGGAGTGCTCGAGCTGTGCATCCTTTCGATCATTGCGGAGGAGGAGGTTTATCCATCGGACATCATCAAGAAGTTGGAGGCCTCGGAACTGATCGTGGTGCAGGGGACTTTGTATCCGCTACTGACGCGGCTAAAGAATGCGGGTTTGTTGCACTATACCTGGAGGGAGTCGACGTCGGGGCCGCCGCGGAAGTATTTTCACATCACCGATACGGGACGCGAGTTCCTCAACGGTTTGATCAGCACTTGGCATCAACTCGTTCACGCTGTAAATCAATCAACAAAAAACATCGCCAGTAATGAATAAAGTATTCAACATCAACTTGGGAGGCTATCCGTTCACGATCGATGAGGATGCGTTTGAGCATCTGAGCGCTTACCTCAAAACGATTCACCATCATTTTCGTGACTTTGAGGGTTATGAGGAGATCACCTCCGACATTGAGGCGCGGATGGCGGAGCTCTTTCAGGAGGGCTTGGAGGGGCGGCCCATCGTCACGCTCAAGGACGTCGACGCAGCGATTGGGATCATGGGAACGCCCGAGGACTTTGGTGCGGATCCCGTGGAGGACTACGGTGAGGAGGCCACGGCGACGGCTCGCGGCACCCGTCAGCAGCGTCAGCAGCGTCAGCGCAGTACGGGTTATAAGACGGGGCGCCGCTTGTTTCGCAACGGCGAGGACGAAGTGGTGGGAGGGGTGTGCTCCGGGGTGGCGGCTTACTTTGGGATTGAGGATCCCCTGTGGGTCCGTTTGGCTTGCGTGCTGTTGGTGATCTCGGGTGGTTTTGGGATTCCGGCTTATCTGATTCTTTGGGCCATCGTACCCAAGGCGGAGACGGCGAGCGACCGATTGGCGATGCGTGGTGAGCCGATCAACGTGTCGAACATCGGTAAGGTGGTGGAAGAGGAGTTGGAATACTTTTCGGAGCGGGTATCGGAATGGGGGGAGGAGCTGGGCTCAAAAAAAAAAGTCAGACCGGAACGGAGGATGCGGGAGCTGGACGACCTGGAAGAACTGGAAATAGAAATAAAAGAAATGATGCACGAGACACCATACAGAAAGGGGTATCAATGCTAGGCCAGTTCCTTTCCTCCGCCATTCAGCTGGTACTCAAGATTTGGAAGCCCATTCTTTTCCTAGTCATTTTGGGTCTGATCCTCTTTCTCTTCGCCATCTGGGTACTGTCGATTATCGGCTTTTTCCTGGCCTCGCCCTACGCCAACTTTATCATTCCGGGCAAAAACTTCGTGGCCATCCTGGGCTTTATCTGCGTGTTTATCGTGATCGGCGTTCCCTTTCTGGCGGTCGTTTTTCGGGGCGCCCGTTTGCTCCTCCGCCGTCCGGTGATTGCCCCCCGTTGGCAAGCCGGCCTGTGGACGTTCTGGGGCCTCAGCTTTATCAGCCTCTTCGCCCTGGTCAGCTTTACCGGCCGCCAATTCAGCGAAGGCCGGGAAGAGGGACTGGCCATTGATCTGGCCACCACGGTCAACAGCGATACCCTCCACCTCGACCTGCGGCGCAACCTCTCCCGCGATGCCATGATCCAACTGGGACACGTGATTCTGTCCGATCTACAACTCCACGATGGCAACGTACACCTCGACATCCGTCGGAGTAAAAATGGAAAATTTGAACTGGAGCAACGGCAGTATTCCCGCGGCGAAACGACGGCCGAAGCGACCCGGCTGGCCAATGAGATCCGCTACCAGGTAGAGCAAGACGAGGGGCTCCTGATCTTCCCCGAAGGTTTTATCATCGACCGGCAGGGCCGCTGGCGGGCTCAGGAAGTCCGGCTGACCCTCTGGGTCCCGGAGGGGCAACTGCTGACGCTGGACCGCGAGGTCAACCGCATCCTCGACGGCGTCGATGTCGCCGAGCACCACCTTCGGCCCGAGTGGCACGAAAACCGCCTGTGGAAAATGAGCTCGGAAGGTCTGGTGTGCATCGACTGCCCGGAGAGCAAGGTGGAGGACAAGCAATTCGAATGGCGTGACTTTAAACACTTGCAAATCGAGGGAGAGATGAAGGTCTTGATCGAGCGTGGGGAATACGGGATCCGACTAACGGGAAAAGAGGTGTACACCCGTGAAATTGAGGTGATTAAAACGGGAGATATTCTGAGCATCAGTGCCGACTACGATGATCCCATCAGTCCGGTCCGACTTTCCGTGACCCTCCCCCAACTCCACCGCCTGGACCTCGACCAAACCGACGACGTCAAACTCCACGGCTTTAGCCAGCCCCACCTCCAAGTCAAAATGGACGGTCGCAACGACCTGGAGGCCTTCGTCAACATCGACTCTCTCGATTTACAATTGCGCGGTCGGGGTGAGGTAGAGCTGCGGGGTAGCGGCCATTACTTACGGGCCAAGCTGGCGGATCGGCTCCGGCTGGACGCCGAGCACTACGCCGTGGCGGTGGCGGAAGTAAGTACCCGCAATGCCAGTCGCGCGGCGCTCTCCGTGAGCGACACCCTGCGCCGCCAGGCCTACAACGGCCAGGAGCGCATCAGCAGCGACCAAGATCCAAAAGTTGTTATTGATTCACAGTAGTGAGTGATCGCTCCCGGCTTCTCCCCGAAGTCGGGAGTTTTTAGCAAGGGGGAGGAGAAGCAGGTATTTTTTCCGATATTGGGCCTTGGCGAGCGCTACGCCCCGCTGCGCTTGTCCACCACATAAAAAGCCCGCAAGATGCCCAGGCCCCAATCAAAAACAGTGCTCCTGACCCTCAGTCAGGAGCGTTATCGCCAGCTACTGGAATTGGTCCATTCCTATTCCGCGGCGGAGGTTCATCGGGAATTTCCCCCGGGTAGCCTCAACCGCAACATTCGCGACGTCCTGGCCCACTTGCACCACTGGCACCACCTGTTGTTGGGATGGTACGCCGTGGGGATGCGGGGTGAAAAACCAGCCATGCCCGCCCCGGGCTACACTTGGAAAACCCTGCCGGCCCTCAACCACGCCATCTGGCAGCAATACCAAACCACCGATCTGGACGCGGCGCGGGAACTGCTGGACGAATCGTACCGGGCGGTTCGCGAGCTGATTCAGCGCCACAGCGATGCCGAACTTTTTGAAAAGCGCCGCTATCCCTGGACGGGCAGCACTTCGCTCGGCGCCTACCTGGTGTCCAACACGTCCAGCCATTACGCTTGGGCCATTAAGTTGATCCGCAAATCCATGAAATAAATTACCATCCCCCATGCTTCCCATCAACGATTCCATCAAGACCGCCATCGACCGCAGCGTACTGTGCTGGTTGGCGACGGCTTCGGCCGATAATTTGCCCAATGTCTCCCCCAAGGAGGTCTTTGCCGCCTACCGCGACGAGTGTATCCTCATTGCCAATATCGCTTCGCCCCGGAGTGTGAAAAATATTGGGGAAAACGATCGGGTCTGTCTGAGTTTTATTGACATCTTTACCCAAAGGGGCTACCAGCTCAAAGGAAACGCCGAGATCGTGCGTGATGCACATCCCGATTACGCAGCGATGCGGGCGGTACTGGAAAAAATCACGCAGGGCAAATTCCCCTTCGCCAGCCTCACCAAAATCGCAGTGACCAAAATCAAGCCCCTGATGGCTCCGAGTTATTTCTTATTTCCCGATTCGACGGAGCGGGACCGGATCGAGGACGCCAAGCGTTCGTACGGGGTGAGTCGATTGGTGGGGGAGGGGGACTAGCTGGCCCAAACGGCCGTCACTGGGAAAGGGGCCGAAGGCGGCCAGTCATTTACCGAAGATTCGCACGACGAGATCAACCGGAGCATTGCTTCAAAAGTTTCTCAGGGGCGTGCGTCTTTCCCGTGATTTTGGTATCTTCTGTGCCCGGCTACCCCTACCGGTGGAGCCTCCGGGATAAAACAATGTTGCCTGATGAAAGAATTTCTCGTACCCGACCACCTGGTGGAAACGCCGGGCAAAACGGGTTTGATTTGGTATCAGAATGACTCGGACCTAAACAAGGGTCGGGTCAACTTCACCCAGTTTGTCTTCAGCTTTTTGCTAGAGGGGCGTAAGGAATTGTTTGCGCCCGACGGTTTTGTCGAATTGGGCAAGGACGAATTTGTCCTCATCGGAAGTGCCACTTGCTTGATGACCGAACGGCGCTCGCCCATTACCGAGTCCTATCAGAGCGTATTGTTCACCTTTTCGCAGACGGTGTTGGCCGATTTTAAATTCAAACACCGGGAAAAGATTTCCTCCCGAGCCGGGGCAATGAGCGCCAGCGTGTTAAAATTTCCCCACGATCCCTTCACCCGCAACTTTGTCCACTCCCTCCAGATTCTGGGCAGACATCATCAGCACTCCTTGTATGAGGTCAAGCTGGAGGAGTTGCTCCTCTATTTGCTCCACGAGTATCCCACCGTACTCCAAACCTTTTTGAGTGCCCACGAGTGGAACCGCGAGTTGGAATTGCGCAAAATTGTCGAAAACAACATCAGCTCCAACCTGAGTATTGAGGAGCTGGCTTTCCTCTGCAATATGAGCCCGTCTACCTTCAAGCGACACTTTACCCGACAGTACCAACAGCCTCCCCAACGCTGGATCGCCGGCAAACGCCTAGACTTGGCCCAATACTGGAACGCCGAAGGCAAGCGCCCCAAGGAGATCTACGCCGAATTGGGCTATACCACCCTGTCCAATTTTATACGCGCCTACAAAAAACACTTTGGGGTGAGCACCCGGGCCCACCGAAATGAACTTTTATGAATACTTTTTAAGCCAAATGGCAGGGGAGAAAGCGGCATCTTTGGGGCATTGAATCATCAAAGTTAGCTCGCTCATGAAAAAAATATTCCTATTCCTCGGTCTCCTCGCGGGACTAAACATCGGCGCTGCCCAAACCTTCACCCTCCAAAGTAAAGACGTCGGTGGTCAAGCCACGCTCAAGGAAGTCTTCAGCGGTTTTGGCTGTACCGGCGAAAACGTCTCCCCCCAACTGTCTTGGGAAAACAGCCCCGCCGGCACCAAAAGCTACGCCGTCACCATGTACGATCCCGACGCCCCCACCGGCAGCGGTTGGTGGCACTGGTTGCTGTTTGACCTCCCCGCTGACCTCAGTGAACTCCAGAGTGGTGCGGGCCATACGGACGGTCAGCTGCTCCCCGCCGGCGCCATCCAAAGCCGGACCGACTACGGCAGCGTAGGCTACGGTGGGCCCTGCCCCCCCGAAGGCCACGGCTTTCACACCTACATCATCACCGTATACGCCCTCAAAGTTGACCGTCTCGGACTGGATGCCCAAGCTACCCCCGCCGTGGTGGGCTATACGCTCAATGCCAATACCATCGAAAAGGCCTCGATCGTGATGTATTACCAACGCTAGGCCGCAGTAGAAAATAACACCAGTTAGTGCCGAGCCCTCGTCCCGCAAGTGGTGACGAGGGCTTGAAACTACCCCAGCTCACCCCAGCGGAATACCTCCAGCGGGAGCGAGCGTCCGGCGATAAGTACGAATTCCACGATGGAAGGGTGTACGCGCTAGCGGGAGGGACGGTAAATCACGGATTGATCGGTGGCAACGTTTATCCCGATGCCATGGTTATTTGTGGTGGCCTTGAAAAATCGGATGAGGTAGTGGATGCACTGGTCAATCCCCTTTTGATTGTGGAGGTCTTATCGAAATCGACCGCCGAATACGATCGTGGCGATAAATTCTACTTCTACCGCCAGTTGCCCAGTTTTAAGGAGTACATACTGATTGAGCAAGACCGCTACGTAGTGGACGTTCACTACAAGCGGGCACAGCGTGATTTGTGGCAAATCACGCGTTACGAAGGTTGGGAGCAGCGGGTAAAACTACAATCCTTAAACCTGGAAATCAGTATGGAGGAATGGTACTTCCGCGTGGAGCTGGAGGCTTAGGGGGCTCCTCAGCCGAAAGTTTTTTACTATATTCAACAAAAAATAAACTTATGAAACGATCTGCCCCCCTCATCAGCCTGCTTATTGCGCTGTTCCTCACCACTACTGCCCACACCCAATCCTGCCTGCCCAGCGGCATCGTACTGGGACGACAATCCGATATCGACAACTTTTACGTCAACTTTCCCCAGTGTACCGCCATCGAAGGCCGGCTCTATATCTGGGAGACCGATGGCGGCGGCATCACCAATCTGGAAGGCCTGGAGCAAATCGAATCGGTAGGGGGCGACCTGCGGATTATTGCCACCGACGCCCTCCCGAATCTGGAAGGTCTGGAACGCCTTCAATTCGTAGGGGGAGATCTGCGGATATTTCGCAACGAATCCCTGCTTGACCTTAGCGGTCTGGAAGGGCTACAAAGCATCGGGGGCAACCTCATCATCCAAGAAAATACGGAGTTCCGTGATTTGTCGGTCCTCGATGGGGTATCCAACTTTGCGGGAGAAGTGGAGATCTGGGGAAACCCCCAGCTGGCGGTTTGTCAGGAGGCCCTCGTCTGCGATTACCTGACGGGTCTCGACAATATCTACACCGCCCGCGTATTTAGCAATGCCACGGGCTGTATGGACCCCCGCGAAATCCTCGAAGCCTGTAACGTCAGCAGCACGCAAAACGTTTGGTCCACCACGAGCCTCCAGGTCTATCCCAACCCGACCCAACACCGCGTTCAGCTCCGGGGCTTGGGGCCCGTCACCGCTACGGTAGCGGTATTTGATGGAGCGGGGCAGCGCTTATTCGAAACGGCCTATCAGCCCGATTTGGAGGTCGACCTGAGTGCCTATCCCAGCGGGCTCTACTGGCTGGCGGTGAGCACGGAGCGCGGGCAATGGGTCGAACGGGTGGTCAAACGCTAGCGCCAGCTGGTTCACGTCGGGCTAACCTGCCGCCCCATGTACACCAACTGGGTACCCTCCGGGACCATTAGCTGTTCAAAACGGGTGGGAATCAAATCCAACTTGCCGTCCAGGTGCTTGAGAAAGAGCGGTACCTGATCGTGGGCCTTTTTCATCCGGCGGAGCAGTTCCACAAAGACCTCGTTGGAGGGGAGGGGCAGTTCCTGGATCTGAGGGAAATCACGCGCCACTTCCAGGAGATTGATAAAATCATCAAAGGGGGAAAACAAACTTTCGCTGGGCAACTTTTCGGGATCGCTGCGGAGTTCCTCGGTAGTCATCAGCCGGAAAGAGCCCAATTCCCCAAAATTGCGTTGAAACTTTTTGATGGCGTATTGATTGACCTCCGCACTGCTGGTCAGGGCCATGAGGTAGCCCACGTCTAGCAGGTCGAGTTCGTCGTCGAGGTCATCGTTGTAGATATTGGCCTGGACGGCTTCCAAACCCAGTTCCCGACAGTGGGCGATGTGGCTGGGGTTGTTGTCGACCATGACGACGTGGCGCTGGTTGTCCTGTAGGTAGCGACCGATCAGCCGCGCCGCCGCATTGGCCCCGATGATCATAATTCCCTCCGAACTCTTCATGATCAAGCCCAACTGCCGGGCGATAAAACGCGCCGTCGTCGCATTGAGCAATACCGTACCCAGTACGATCATAAAGACCAGTGGGGTAATGTACTCTGCCCCGGCTACTCCGTCGTTGACCAGCTTGATGCCAAACAAGGAGGCGATGCCCGCCGCCACAATCCCCCGGGGGCCCACCCAGGAGATGAACAGCTTTTCCTTAAAACCCAGCTCGCTCCCCCGCGTACTGAGAAAGACGCCCAGGGGCCGTAGCACCAGGATGACCACCAGGAAAAGCGCTCCGCAGCGCCAGTCCAGGAGCAGCAGGAGGTCTGCAATGTCGATATTGGCCGCCAGGAGGATAAAGAGGATGGAAATCAGGAGGATGCTGAGGGATTCCTTAAAAAAGAGAATGTCCTGGAGCTTGGGAACATCCAGATTACCGAGCACCATGCCCATCACCACCACCGTGAGCAGTCCCGATTCGTGGACCAGGGCATCCGATCCGACGAAGGCGCCCAGGACGAGGGCGAGGGTAAAGACGTTGAGGAGGTAGTGGGGTACCTGTTCGTATTTGAGCAGTTGGTAGAGGAGCAGGGCCGCCGCGCCACCGATGAAGGCCCCGATGGCCAGGATTTTGACGAAGGTCAGCAGGGCGTGCGCCGTAAAGGCGACGCCTTGTCCGCCCCCGGAGACGATAAATTCGAAGACCAGCACCGCCACCAGGGCTCCGATGGGGTCGATGAGGATGCCTTCCCACTTGAGGACGGTGGAAATATTGCGCTGTAGCGGGGTATTTTGGAGGATGGGGGCGATGACGGTGGGTCCGGTGACTATGATGAGACCCGAAAAGAGGAACGCGAAGGTCAAGCTCAAGCCCAACAAGT